>DATGZZ010000098.1:0-4989 GCA_035296945.1 Reyranella sp. | reverse complement strand
GCGACCGCATCGCCCGCCAGGCGATCATGTACGAGCGCCGCATCGACTGCGATTCCGACGTCGGCCGCATGATCTGCGACGAGGTCATCGATCCTGCCGAGATGGACGCCACGATCGCTCGCGTGATCGACCGGCTGACCGGCTCGGGTGCGGTCGGCGCCATCGGCAACCGCCGCGCGCTGCGCCTGTCGGCCGAGCCCCTCGACACCTTCCGCCGCTACGCCGCGCTCTACGCCCGTGAGCAGGCGCTGTGCCATTTCAGCCCGGCGCTGATTTCCAACCTCGAGCTCTTCTGGAATGCGCAGAGCCGCCGGGCGTGAGCGGTTTTCGCAGTTTCCGCAGCTACTGCTACCCCCTGCGGCCATCAAAGGCTGGCTGGCTACTGCATGAGGAGGCTCGCCAGGTTCATGAGGGTGAGCCCGGCAACGACGATGCCAGCCAGCGCCAACACCAGGCGTGTCGGCAGAATGCGTAAGAGGTAGCCGGCGAGCGGAGCTGCGATCGCTCCCCCGATGATGAGCCCAAGCGCGAGTTCGCCATAGCGCGCGAAATCCAGCTGCGTCAGGAAAGCGACTGAGATGCTCAACGTCACGAAGAACTCGGCCAGGTTCACCGAGCCGATCGTGCGGCGTGGATTGTTGCCAGACGCCATCAATGTCGAGGCAACCAGCGGTCCCCAACCGCCACCCCCGATCGCGTCCAGAAAGCCACCGCCGGCTCCTACGATCAGTATCGGTGGCCGCCACCGATCCACTTTCCATCCCAACACCCGAGCAAGGATCAGGACCGCCATGGCGCCGAGATAAACCGTGACAACCGGCTTGATGACGTTTTCGGGAAGGCCGGTCAGAACGTAGGCTCCGAAGACGCCACCACACACGCCGGTAATGACCAGTTTGAAAAGGAGCCTTCGGTCGACGTTTCTGTTCCAGACATGCGACGCCCCGGAAATGGCCGTGGTCACGACTTCCGCGGCATGAACGGCCGCGCTCGCGATGACAGGAGGTACGCCAGTGGCGATCAGGCTGGAGGTTGCGATAACGCCGAATGCCATTCCGAGCGCACCGTCGACCATTTGCGCGGCGAAGCCGATCGCGATCAAGATCAGGTACTGGAAATCCATCGATTGGAAATCCATGGCTAGAGTCCAGCGTGGTCACGTCTCGGACGCGTCGGCCGCCCACCACCGAATACCGTTGCCCTCGATCCCGAGGCAGGGCAAAAGGCGCGGCTGCTTGTGAACGTCGAGACTACTGCAAGATGCGTCAGCGTAAATGGCACAAGGCCCTTCTTTATCTGGGGCCGTCCAGGATCCACGGCATTGGCTGCTTTTCGGATACCGGGATCAAGAAGGGCGAGTTCGTCCGCGTCTGGTCGCCCGAGGACAGCCGATGGGTGCCCCTGAAGAAGGCGCACGCCTCGCCGCACAAGAAGCTCTTCCAGCGCTTCGGCATCCGGACGACCGGCGGCTATTGGGCGCCGATCGACTTCCTGCGCATCTCCGTCGGCTGGTACATGAACCATTCCGAGACGCCCAACCTGCAGTCCGACGATGGCGACGTGACCTACTACGCGCTGCGGGATATCGAACCCGGCGAGGAGGTGACGATCGACTATCGGCGCATGGACGACGTGCACGACAATCTCTCCCGCGACGATGTCCTTCCCGGCCGGCAGCACAAGCAACCCGCCATGCCCGCGCTTAAGCGCCGGCCATCAGATCCGCCAGCGTCGGATCGGCCGCAAGCTCGGCAGCCGAGCCACGACGCACCACCTGGCCACGACTGAGCACGACGCCGCGCCGGGCGACGCCGAGCGCCAGGGCTGCGCGTTGCTCGGCGAGCAGGATTGCCGTGCCGTCGGCGGTCATGGCGCTTAGCCGTTTCACAAGGTCGGCCACGACGACCGGCGCCAGGCCGAGCGTCGGCTCGTCGAGCAGCAGCAGGCTCGGCCCGTCCATCATCGCACGCGCCAGCGCCAGCATCTGCTGCTGGCCGCCCGAAAGCAGCCAGGCGCGGGCCTCGGGCCGTTCGCCGAGCATGGGGAAGAGCGTCAGCATCTCGTTGACGCGCTGGCGTCGCCGCCCGGCCGGCAGCGACGAGGACGCCTCGAGGTTCTCGCGCACCGTGAGGCCGGCGAAGACCCGACGTCCTTCCGGCACGTAGCCCACGCCCAGCCCAATGCGCTGCTCGACCGCGAGCGCGCTCGCGTCGCGGCCGAACAGCATGACGCGGCCGGGATGGAAACCGAGAACCGTCTCCAGCAGCGTGGTCTTGCCGGCGCCGTTGCCGCCCAGCAGGGCCACGATCTCGCCGGCCTCGACCGACACATCGCCAATCTCGAGCACGGCGCTCATGCCGCGATTCCCTCGAGGCCGAGGAAGCTCGCGCGGACCCGCGGATCAGCCCGCACCTCGGCGGGGCGGCCGTTCGCGATGACGCGGCCGCGCTCGAGGCAAACCAGGCGATCGCAGACGCGCGACAGGAGTTCGATGTCGTGATCGACGATCAGCACGCCGCGGCCCGCGTCGCCCAGGCCGACGAGGAACGCCGCGAGCGCCGCCCGCTCGCCATCGCCGGCGCCGGCCGCGGGCTCGTCGAGCAACAGGAACGCCGCACCGGTCGCGACAGCCCGTGCCAGGTCGGCCGACTTGGTATCGCCTGCCAGCACAAGTGCCTGGAAGCTGCGCCCAACGCCGGCGCGGGCGACGGCATGCGCCGGCAGCCGCTCGATGTTCAAGTCATCGAGCGTGATCGTCCCCTTGTCGGCGCGTTCGAGCCCATTGATGACGTTGAGCAGCGTGGTCTTGCCCGAGCCGTTGGGACCGATCAGCCCGACGATCTCGGCGCGCTCGACCGATAGCGTCACGTCGTCCAGCGCCTGCACGCCCCCGAAGCGCTTGGACACGCCGTCGACGATCAGGCGGTCCCGGCCGCGAACCGGCGGCACGGACACTGGCAGGCCGGGCGCGACGGGTGGCGGCCGCCGGGCGCCGCGCAGCCCGTCGATCAGGCCGGCCAGGCCCTCCGGCGCCCACAGCACGACGGCCAGCGTGGCGATGGCGTAAGCCAGCAGCCACGCGCCCTGCAAGTCGCGCAGCAGCTCGGGCAGGCCGACCGCCAGTGCCGCGCCGACGACCGCGCCCATCGGATGGCGCGAGCCGCCCAGCACCACCAGGGTCAAGCACAACACCATGATCGAAAAGCCGGTCGCTTCCGGCGACACGACGCCGCTCATGGCGGCCGAGCAGGCGCCGGCCAGCCCGGCCAGCGCGGCGCCCGCGACGAAGGTCACGAACCGCCAGGCCGCACCATCGATGCCGAGCGTCGCGGCCACCAGCGGCGCCTCACGCAGCAGGCGCGCCCTGCGGCCGAGCGCGCCGTCGAAGAGCTGCGCGTACAAAAGGACGCCCACGATCAGGCAGACCCACACCGTCACCAGCAGAATCGGCCCGCGCGGCAGCGACGTCGCGAATCCGGCAAGCCCGTTGGCGCCTCCCGTCAGGCTTTCGGCATGCACCGCCACCAGGTTGACCAGCGAGGCGAGCGCCAAGGTGGCGAGCGCGAAGTAATGGGACTGCAGACGCAGCAACGGGCCTGCCACCAGCGCCGCGGGAATCGCCGCCGCGAGGATTGCTGCGGGCAGGGCGAACGGCCCAAGCACCGGCGCCGTCAAGGCCGCAGCATAGGCACCGAGGCCGAACAAGGCGCCTTGCGCGAGGTTGAGCGCGCCGAGCTGACCGAAGACGAGCTGATAGCCCAGACCCATCAGCGCATAGATCCCGACCAGGATGACCATGCGCTGGCCGAACGGCGGCAGTGCGAGCAGGGCCACCAGCGGCGTCAGCAGCAGGACGACGAGCCAGAAGGGCGCCAGACGCATGTCAGGCCCGCCTGCCGACGGGTTCGCCGAACAGCCCCTGCGGCTTGAGCGCCAGCACCATGAGCACGCAGATATAGAGTGCGGCAGACGCCCAGGCGTCGCCGAAGCGCGCCGAGACGAAGGTCTCGAAGAGGCCGATCCCCAACGCCCCCAGCAGCGCGCCGGGCACGCTGCCCCAGCCTCCCAGCGCGACGGCGATATAGGCCTTCAGCATATGGCCGGCGCCCTGGGTCGGCGCCACCAGGAACTGATGGCCCAGCAGGAAGCCCGCGATTCCTGCCAGCGCACCGGCAAGCGCCAGCGACAGGGTGACGTAGCGGCCGATGGGGATGCCGACGGCGCGCGCCATATGGCGGTCGGCGGCGACGGCGCGCATGCGCCGGCCGGTCTGCGTGCGCTCAAGCAGGAACCATACGGCAGCGACCAGCAGGGCGCCCAGCACGACGATGGCGAGCGGTTGGCGGCCCAGCACGAGGCCGGCGATCTCGAACGAGCCGCTGCCAACGAGCGGCGGCGCGGTGCGCGGCGCACCGGCCATGGCGATGGTGAGCGACTGTTCGATGATGGCGGCGAGCGCGATAGTGGCGACAAAGGTCGCCTCGGGCGGTCGGCTCGCCAATGGCAGGATGGCGATGCGTGCCGCGAGGATGCCGATGACGCCGATCGCCAGCGCCACCACGGGCAGCAGCAGCACGGCCGGCAGGCCTGTCGATAGAGCGACGAAGACGGCGACCGCGCCGCCCAGCACCACGAGATCACCGTGCGCGAAGTTCACCGCTCCGGCCGCGTTCAGCGCCAGAACGAAGCCCAGCGCCACCAGCGCATAGGCCATGCCCAACGCCAGCGCGTTCAGCAGAAGTTGAACGGTAATCAGTGTTCGCGGGGCGCGTGCTTGCCGAGGATCCGCTGCAAGGTGCGCCGATGCATGTTGAGGCGGCGCGCCGTCTCCGAGACGTTGCGGTCGCACTGCTCGAAGACGCGCTGGATGTGCTCCCAGCGCACGCGGTCGGCCGACATCGGGTTGCTGGGCGGCGGCGGCAGCTTGCGGCCGTGCGCGGTCAGCGCCTGCTCGATGGCGTCGGCGTCGGCCGGCTTGGCGAGATAGTC
>DATGZZ010000097.1:0-8261 GCA_035296945.1 Reyranella sp. | reverse complement strand
GCTGATCGAGAAGCTCGACTGGGCCGCGATCAATCCGGCGCCGATGTTCCCCGAGGCCAAGAACGAGTACGGCTTCGGCTACCAGTACTTCTCGACCATCATGGCGTGGCGCAAGGGCGCGAAGGAGCCGCAGAACTTCGTGGAATTCTTCGACACCAAGGCGTTCCCCGGCAAACGCACCCTGCCGGACTATCCGCACTATTGCCTGCCGTTCGCCCTGCAGGCGGCGGGCGTGCCGATCGACAAGCTGTTCCCGCTCGACGTCGACCTCGCCTTCAAGAAGCTGAACGAGATCAAGAAGGACGTGGCCGTGTGGTGGAAGGCAGGCGCCCAGCCGCCACAGCTCATGAAGGACAACGAGGTGCAGTATGCGATCTGCTGGTCGGGCCGCGTCGTCGGCGACCCGGCGTTCGGGCTGAGCTTTGCCGGCGGCAAGGCCGACCTGTCCTACATCGCGATCGTCAAGGGCTCCAAGCCCGAGGACAAGGCGGCCGCGAACAAGCTCTACTACGAGATGTCGCTGGCCGAGAACCAGGCCAAGGCGGCGCAGGTCATCTCCTACACCGGTCCCAGCCCCGACCTCGATGCGCTGCTGCCCAAGGACAAGCTCTGGCAATACCCGACCAGCAAGCAGAACAAGGCCATCCAGTACTTCGAGAACGCCGAATGGTGGGCCGAGAACGGCGAGGCCGTGAACAAGAAATGGGAGGCCTTCAAGCTCAACTTGTAGGGAGCTGACCGATGCGTGGGCAGGGCTTCGCCTTCATCGCGCCGCTCCTGGTGCTGATGGTCGTCGCCTTCAACCTGCCCATCATCTACATGCTGGGCCTCGCTTTCTGGGACAAGGGGCGGGGTTTTACGCTCGAGCACTATGAAGGACTGCTCGATGCGCCTGTGTATCTGCGGGTGCTGGGCAACACGCTGCGCATCTCGCTGATCGCGACGATCGCCAATGTCGCCATCGGCTACCCGTTGGCGCACTGGATGCGGGGCCTCAGCCAGCGCGCGCGACTGATCGCCATCGCCCTGGTGGTGCTGCCCTTCTGGGTCAGCATCCTGGTGCGCACCTACGCCTGGATCGTCGTGTTGGGTAATGGTGGCCTGGTGAATCGCAGCCTGCAGTGGCTCGGTCTCACCGATGCGCCGGTGCAATTCCTCTACAACGAGCTCGGCGTCACCATCGGCATGGCCAACGTGCTGCTGCCGTTCCTGGTGCTGCCGCTGTTCGCCACGATGATCCGCATCGATGACCGGCTGCTGCAGGCAGCGGCCTCGCTGGGCGCGCCGCCGCGCACGATTTTCTGGAAGGTCTATTTCCCGTTGACCCTGCCAGCGCTGGCAGCCGGCACCTTGCTGGTCTTCATCCTGTGCCTGGGCTTCTACGTCACGCCGGCGGTGCTGGGCGGCGGGCGCGTGCCCATGATCTCCAACCTGCTCGACACGCTGATCAACCAGATCCCGCGCTGGGAGCAGGCCTCGGCGATCTCGACCATCCTGCTGATCGTGGCCCTGGTGATCTTCGCCGGCTACCGGCGGCTCGACCGCAAGGCGTCAACGTGAGGAAGGGGGCATGACGAGCACTCCCTGGAGCCGTCGCCTGCTCGCGGCCACCGGCATCTTCGGCTTGGTGTTTCTGACCGTGCCCTTGCTGATCGTGATTCCCATGTCGTTCTCGCCGGCACGGGCGCTCACCTTTCCGCCGCCCGGCTTCTCGCTGCGCTGGTACGAGGCGTTCTTCGGCGATCCGCGCTGGATGGATGCAATGTGGACCTCGACGGTCGTGGCGGTGCTGTCCTCCGTCGCCGCCCTGGTGCTGGGCAGCCTGGCGGCCTACGGGCTGCGTCGCGGCAGTCTCGCCGGCCGCGACTGGGCGGAGGGCAACTTCATGTCGCCGCTGATCGTGCCCACGATCATCGTGGCCATCGCGCTCTATCTCAGCCTGGCCAAGGTCGGGCTGCTCGGCTCGTTCATCGGCCTGGTCGCGGCCCACACCGTGCTCAACGTGCCGCTGGTCATGATGGTGATGGGCGTCGCCGTGCGCGACTTCGACCTGCGCATCGAGCAGGTGGCGTGGAGCCTCGGCGCGTCATGGAACTACACCGTGGTCAAGGTCATGCTGCCCAACCTAGCACCCAGCGTCTTCGCCGCCTGGATCTTCGCCTTCATCGGCAGCTTCGACGAAGTGATCGTGACGTCCTTCATCGCCGGCAAGTTCGAGACCGTGCCGAAGAAGATGTTCAACGAGCTGATCCTCGAGGTGAATCCCACGATCACCGCCGTGGCCACTCTCCTGATCGCGGTGACGGTGCTGGCACTGGCGGCCGTCACGCTGGTCCTCGGCCGGGCCGGCAAGCTCAGACAGACACTCGTCGAGCGTTAACGCCGCCGCGTTATCACGAGGAAGGCAAAACCGACCAGGATGCCGCCGAGGCCATAGAGAAACGTGCTGAGCAGGCGCATGAGCTGGCGCCTGGCCATGATGCGGCGGTGATTCGGGCTCCCGACATAATCGTCGCCGAAGATCGACCGGCGGCGCACCCGTTTCGTCCCCAAGTACCAACCAAGCGCTGCGCCGAACGACATGAATATGAGCAGCACCAGTCCCTGGACTAGCGTCACATCTCCCCCCAAGCACCCATCCCCTGGTAGAAGTATGGCGGGGACATTCGCGGAGGCAACGATGAATCACCCGAGGCGCGTGCGACTCGTTGAAGTAGGCCCGCGTGACGGCCTGCAAAACGAGGCCAGGCCGGTGCCGGTCGAAGCCAAGGTCGCGCTGATCGACGCGCTGTCGGCGGCCGGCCACTCGGCCGTCGAGGCCGGCAGCTTCGTTTCGCCCAAATGGGTGCCGCAAATGGCCAATACCGATGAGGTCATGTCGCTCATCAAGCGAAAACCCGGCGTCGGCTATCCGGTGCTGGTGCCCAACAAACAGGGCATGAACGGCGCCATCGAAGCCAAATGCGAGGAAATCGCCATCTTCACCGCGGCTTCGGAAGCCTTCTGCCGAAAGAATACAAATTGCTCTATCGATGAAAGCTTCGCGCGTTTCGAGCCGGTGATGGAGGCCGCGCAGAAGCACGGCATGAAGGTCCGAGGCTACGTCTCGACCGTGATCGCCTGCCCCTATGACGGAAAAGTTGCGCCCGCCAAGGTCGCGGAGGTCTCCGAGCGGCTGTTCCGCATGGGCTGCTACGAGGTCTCGCTCGGCGACACGATCGGCGTCGGCACCCCGCGCGAGTGCGTCGCCATGATCGACGCGGTCGCCGGGAAGGTGCCGCGCGAAAAGCTCGCGGCGCATTTCCATGACACGTACGGCCAGTCGTTAGCCAACATCCTGGCGGTGATGGAGCGCGGCATCGCCGTGTTCGACACCGCTGTCGCCGGCCTGGGCGGCTGCCCTTACGCCAAGGGCGCGTCGGGCAATGTCGGCACCGAGGATGTCATCTATCTGATGAACGGTCTGGGCATCGAGCATGGCGTCGATCTCGACGCCATCGCCCGGGCCGGCCGCGAGATCTGCGTGGCGCTCGGCCGCGAGCCGGCCTCGAAGGTGGCGCAGGCCTTGAAGGCGAAGGCGGCGTGAAGCGCGCCTCGCCGCGCTACAGCACCTTGGCCTTGTCGTTGGCGAGCCACGACGTGTCGACCGGCTCGAAGACCAGCGGTCCCAGACCGAGAAGCCGCCCGGCTTCAGACATGGTCTGCACGACGTGAGGGGCGGGCAGGCCGGCGCTCGACTGATGCAAGCAGAACTTCTCGGCCAGGGCACGGAGGTCCGACTGCGGCGCCACGATGATGCGCTCGAAGCCGACGCACATCGCCGGCTTGTGGGCACGGCGCTCGAGCGACAGCGGAGCCATTGCCACCTTCTGGGTGGACGTGAAGTCGAAGATGGCGTGCGACGGCCCTTCGGCATCGAAGAACGTGGCGCAGGCCGCGTCCATCACGGCCAACGTTCCGTTGTCGAAGGTATCGAGCAACGTCAACAGCAGAACGTTACGCTGCCGGTCGAAGCCCACGGCAAGCATATCCGACCTCCAAGCCCGCAGTTTAGCGCTCCTGTATCGGGGGGCAATTCATTAGAATGCTTCGTCCAATACCGTTCGAACCGAGGATTTGGGCCACCATGACGACGATCGAAGCATTTCGTTCCAGCGTATCGGCGACGGCGCCGCCGGCCGATGTCGGGCCTGCCCTGCAGGCGCTGTGGTGGGTGCACCGCGGCGACTGGGATCGCGCCC
This sequence comes from Reyranella sp., assembly GCA_035296945.1. Taxonomy (GTDB): domain Bacteria; phylum Pseudomonadota; class Alphaproteobacteria; order Reyranellales; family Reyranellaceae; genus Reyranella. The sequence goes on along the minus strand of DATGZZ010000097.1, from coordinate 4,020 downwards.
ATCAGTGCGTGCAGCAGCACGAAGGCGAGCCCGACTGCGACTGGGTTCATGCCCACCTGCATCGCCAGGAAGGCGACATGAGCAATGCCAGCGGCTGGTATCGCCGCGCCGGCAAGCCGGTCTCCAACCTGTCGCTGGAGGACGAGTGGAGCGTGCTCGCGGGCGAGATGCTGGCGCGCAAGGTTTGACGGCGGCCGCTGTCAGCGGCGGAACGTCGCCATCACGATAAGGACCACAAGCGCGCTCAACAGCGCGTACCCGACGGTCGTCAAATAGCGCTGCCGAAGGCGGCGGCGCCAGCCGCGCGCACCGCGGTCGTCATCGTCGTCCCGGAAGAGCGAGCGGCGGTAAAGTCGCTTCGTCCCGACGCGCCATCCCCATGCGGCGCCGCACAGGCCCGCCGCGAGGACAAGCAAGCTGGTCAAGCTCGGCATGTGGTTTCCCTCCCCCAAGGGTCCGGCATTCCTCCCACCACCGGTCTGCCGCGTCTGTGACATAACGCACAAACGTTCAAGACCGATGAACGGCTGCGCGGCCATATCGGGGCCATGGATGGTCTGTCTGGGTTCCTCCTCGCTGCCCTGGCGCTGGCCGGCAGCCCGGGTCCGGCGACGCTCAGCCTCACCGCAACGGGAGCGGCGTTCGGCGCCGGCCGCGGCGTCGCCTATCTCGCCGGCATTGTCGTCGGCATGGTGGCGGTCATGGCCGCGGTGGCTGCCGGCGTGGTCGGGCTGCTGATGGCCGTGCCCGGGGTGGCCCCGGTCGTCACCTTTCTGGCGGCCGCCTACTTCCTCTATCTCGCGTGGCGCATCGCCATGGCGCCGCCTCTTGGCGATGACCATACCCGGCGCCGCGCGCCGACCTTCGTTGCGGGCCTTGCTCTGTCGCTGGTCAATCCCAAGGGTTATGCCGCCATGGCGGCGCTGTATTCGGGCTTCGTGCTGGTGCCCGACCGGATGGCGGCCGACGCCGCCGTCAAGATGGCAGTGCTCACCCTGATCATCGTCGCGGTCAACGTCGGCTGGCTGCTGGCCGGCGCCGGCCTGACGCGTTTCTTCCGCGACCCGCGCAGCAACCGGCTGATCAACGTCGCCTTTGCCGTGCTGCTGGTCGCCTCGGTGGTGCTCGCTTTCGTCTAGAGCATGATGGATCCAGCTGGAATCAGCTGGATCCATCATGCCTCTTGCAACACCCATCCCCGGTGCGCGCGAATGCGATGAGATGGAACCGCGCGCGGTTCCATCTCATCGCATTCCGCTCTAGTCAGCGTCGCTCGACGATGCGCACGGTGACGGCGCTGGAATGGCCCGACTCGTCGACCACCGCGACGCGGACCACGCCCGGCCCGTCGGGCACCCACTTGGTGCCGTCGAGCGGCCGGCCGTCGATCAACCAGCGCAGGCTGCCCTTGCCGCCCTTGGCGGTGAGCGGCACGGCCTCGCTGCTGGCGAGCTCGATGCAGGCGTCGGCCGGGGGGTAGGCAATACGCAGGCTGCCCGGCTCGGCGGTCGGCCCCAGCGAGCGCATGCGCACCGGCAGGTCGCGCCAGGAAGCCACGCGCAGGACATCGGCCGGCGGCGGCTTGGCGATGTTGTCCTCGGCCGGCAGCCGGCTGAACGCCTTGAACAGGAGGGGGAGTGCGGCGTGGCGGCCAAGCTGACCCGGCCGCGACGTGCCGTCGGCGTGGCCGACCCACACGACCACCGTCCAGTTGGTGGTGTAGCCGGCGGCCCAGGCGTCGCGGAAACCCGCCGACGTGCCGGTCTTGTAGGCCACCCGGCGCTCGCGCAGGTTCACCGGCAGATTGGCGAAGCCGTCGGGCAACGGCGCGTCGGCCAGCACGTCACCGACATACCAGACCGCCGCCGGGCCGATCAGGCGCACGGGATCGCGGCCCGTGCGGTCGCGGCGGATGGTGGGCGGTGCGAACTCGCCGCCGCGTGCCAGACCGGCATAGAGCCCGGCCATCTCGAGCGGCGAGACCGTGGCGCTGCCGAGGGCAATGCCCAGCGACGCACCGGTGTCGCCCGGTGGCAGGCCGGGTGCGGCACCCGCGGTGCGCAGGGTCGACAGGAAGCGCTGCGGCCCGACCTTCTCCAGCGCCAGCACGGCGGGCACGTTCAGCGACTGCTGCAACGCGCGGCGTACGGTGACGGCGCCCTGATGGTCGCGGTCGAAGTTGCGCGGCAGCCAGTCGCGGAAGCGCACCGGCACGTCCTCGATCAGCGATTCCGGATGCAGGGTGCGATCGTCGAACGCCATGGCATAGATCAAGGGTTTCAGCGCCGAGCCGGGCGAGCGATGGGCGCGCACCAGGTCGACCTGGCCGGCGCGGCCGAAATAGTCCGAGCCGCCCTGCCAGGCGACGACGGTGCCCGTGCGGTTGTCGACCGCCACGATAGCGATGTCCGGCCGGTCGGCGATGCGGCCGCGCTCCTCGCGGGCCAATTGCAGCAGGGCCGACTGAAGTTCGAGGCGGATGGTCGTCGGCACCACGGCGCCCGGCGACTGGCCGGCGAGCCAGGCCGACAGGTGCGGCGCATGCAGCGGCATGGCGAGCCGCCGGTTGGGTATGGGCCGGCTCGACGCCAGGTCGCGCAACGAGGCGTCGATCACCTCGTGCTGCAGGCCGCGCGCCAGCACGCGCTCGCGCGCGGCCTGGGCGGCGGCGGGCGAGCGGTCGGGCCGTCGGCGCTCGGGCGATTGCGGGAGGGCGACCAGCAGCGCCGCCTCGGCCGCGTTGAGGTGCTTCGGTTCCTTGCCGAAATAGGCGAACGAGGCGGCGCGCACGCCCTCGAGATTGCCGCCCATCGGCGCCAGCGTCAGGTAGATCGCCAGGACCTCGCGCTTGGAATAGCGCCATTCGAGCTGCAGGGCACGCGCTGACTGCAGCAGCTTGGTGCCGAGCGTGCGCCGCGGGCCGATGCGGAAGAGCTCGGGCTCCAGCAGGCGGACGGCCTGCATGGAGATAGTCGATGCGCCCGAGACGATGCGGCCGCGGTTGATCCATTGCTCGGCGGCGCGCACGGCGGCGAGGGGATCGACGCCCCAGTGGTCGTCGAAGCGGCGATCTTCGTAGGCCTTGAGCAGCCCGACATAGACCGGATCGACGTCGTCGACTGTCGTCTTCAGCCGCCACTTGCCGTCCTGCGTTGTGAAGGCACGCAGCAGGCGGCCATTGGCATCGACGATTTCCGTCGACCGGTCGTGATAGCGCGACAGGTCGGGCGGCAAGATGCGGTCGAGCGCCAGCGCACCCGCCGCCAGCGACGCCGCGGCGAGCGCGAATCCGATGAGAAGGCCACGCGCCTTCCTCCCCAGCGAAGCTGGGGAGGTGGCCCGCAGGGCCGGAGGGGTCATGCGCGACAGTGTGGTGCTCATGACCCCTCCGTCCGCTTCGCGGACACCTCCCCGCGCGAAGCGCGGGGAGGAATGAGCGGGCGCTTCCTCATCGCCCTAACGCGGCGCAATCTCGACGCGGCCCATGGCGGTGCGGCCATGGATGCGCGGAGCGTACATGTCGGACACGTTCGTGGCCGGCAGGGCGAAGCTGCCCGGCGTCACGGCGCGCACGATGTAGGCGACATGATAGGAGTTGATGCTGCGCTTCAGCTCCTCGTCGGAATCCCACCACGAGCGGTAGGTCCGCCGGCCGAGGTTGAACGAGGCGAAGAAGCGGTCGTCGCGGCCCTCGGCGATGCGCGTCTCGGTGAGCTTGGGCAGGAACCCGAAGGGTTTGGCCTTTTCCTCGGTCAGCACCGTCTCGATCTCGAAGCCGGCCGGCAGGAGGTCGAGCAGAGCGACTTCGTGGTAGCCGCCCTCGAGGTTGCGGCCGCTGATCGACACGATCAGCCGCTCGTTCTGGCGCAGCCGCCGCAGGTCGGCGCGCCGGCCGTCCAAGGTCAGGAACTCGCGCTGCACGCTCAGCCCCTGGGTGGCGGCCGGCAGCGGTTCGTTGGGCACGCCGCGCGCCGTGACCTGCATCCACACCGTGCCGTCGCCTTCGTTCTTCACGCGAAC
>DATGZZ010000096.1:0-3502 GCA_035296945.1 Reyranella sp. | reverse complement strand
GTCGATTCCCAAGATGGGTGCGACGGGTTTCGCGCACGATACCGCGCGCCGTTTCGGCCTTGAGCTCACGGAGACGCAGCCGGCCTTGGTGCCGCTGACGCTGAAGGTGCCGGAGCTGAGCGGAGTGTCGCTGGAAGTGGCTACTCGGCTTGGCCGTGCGAACTTTCGCGAGGCCATGCTGTTCACGCATCGCGGATTGTCCGGGCCGGCGATCCTGCAGATCTCGTCCTACTGGCGCAGCGGACAGGAGATCGCGATCGACCTCCTGCCGGATATCGACGCCGTGTCGTTCCTCAAGGAGCGCAAGCGCACGCGGCCCAAGGCGGAATTGCGCACGGTGCTGGGCGAGGTGCTGCCGCAGCGTTTGGCGCAACACCTCGCGGCCGAAGGCACGATGGCGAATTTGCGCGACCGCGATCTCGAGGCGTTGGCCGTGCGGCTGAAGGCCTGGAAGATCGTGCCGAGCGGCACCGAAGGCTATGCCAAGGCCGAGGTCACGGTGGGCGGCGTCGACACCGACGAGCTGTCGTCACGCACCATGGAAGCCAAGAAGGTGCCCGGGTTGTTCGTGATCGGCGAGGCCGTCGACGTCACGGGCTGGCTCGGCGGCTACAATTTCCAGTGGGCATGGTCGAGCGGCTGGGCAGCCGGCGAGGCTGCCTAATGCCCCAGGTAGCTCTTGCGCAATTCCGGATGCTCGGCGAGCTCGGCTGCGGCGCCGGAGAGCGCGATGCGGCCGTTTTCCAGGACATAGGCGCGATGGGCGATCGCCAGCGACTGCACGACGTTTTGCTCGACCAGCAGGATGGCGAGGCCGTCGCGGTTCAGCCGGCCGATCAGCGTGAACATCTCCTCGACCAGCAGCGGCGACAGGCCGAGCGACGGCTCGTCGAGGATCAGCAGACGCGGCTCGCTCATCAGGCCTCGGCCGATCGCCAGCATCTGCTGCTCGCCGCCCGACAGGGTGCCGGCAAGCTGTGTCATCCGTTCGTTGAGGCGCGGGAAGACCGCCAGGACGCGCGCGAGATTGCGGGCCCGCGCGGTCCGGCCGCGCCGGTAACTGCCCAGTTCGAGGTTTTCGCGCACCGACAGGTTGGGAAAGACGCGCCGGCCTTCGGGCACCTGGACCAGGCCGGCCTCGACGATGCGCATCGACGGCGCCCCCGCGATCGCCTGGCCGTCGAATTCTATCGCGCCGGCGAACGGCCGGTAGAGGCCGCAGACGTTGTTGTTCAGCGTCGACTTGCCGGCGCCGTTGCTGCCCAGCAAGGCCACGATCTCGCCGGCGCCGACGGCAAGATCGACGCCGCGCAGCACCTCGACGGCGCCGTAGCCCGCGCGCAGAGAGCGGACCTCAAGCACGTAGCACCTTGGCGGCACCGTGGCCGAGATAGGCTTCGATGACCTCAGGGTCGTCGGCAATGGCCGCCGGCGTGCCCTCGGCAATCATGCGACCCTGGTTGAGCACGTAGACGCGCTCGGCCAGCGACGTGACGGCCTGCATGACGTGCTCGATCAGCAGGATGGTGACGCCCGAATCGCGGATCGCGCGAATCACCTGGACGATCTCGCTGATCTCCGTCGGATTGAGCCCCGCCATCACCTCGTCGAGCAGCAGCAGGCGCGGACCGGTGGCGAGCGCACGGGCGAGCTCCAGGCGCTTGCGGCCGGCGACGGTGAGATCGGCGCCCATCTGGTCGAGCTGGCCTGCCATGCCGACCATGCCGGCAACCCTTTCAGCCTCGCGCTCGGCCAGCGTGCGGTCGGCGGTGCGGAAATAGGCGCCGACCATGATGTTCTCGCGCACACTGATCTTGGCGAACGGCTGGGTGATCTGGAAGGTGCGCACCATGCCGGCGGCGCAGATGCGATGCGGCGCCAAGCCGGTGATGTCCCTGCCCTCGAAGGCGACACGGCCGGCGTCGGGCGCGTGGAAGCCGGCGATGGCCGCGAACAGTGTCGTCTTTCCCGCGCCATTGGGGCCGATCAGGCCGACGATTTCTCCCTGGCGCACGTCAAGTGAGGCCTGGTCGACGGCTTTCAGGCCGCCGAACGACTTGGAAAGACCACGCACCTCAAGCATGGCGCGCCTCCTTCATTTTCCTTCCCTCATGTTCCTCTCCCCCGCTAGGGGGAGAGGTTAGGAGAGGGGGAAGGGACGTGCGTCGCCCCCTCTCCCAGCCTCTCCCCCTAACGGGGGAGAGGAGGAAGAAGGAGGAGGGAGTGTCGTGGCTCCAAGGAGCGCGGTGCTCAAGCATGGCGCGGCCTTCGTCGGAACAGGCCCATCAGGCCATCCGGCAAACGCGCCACGATCAGCACCAGCATGATGCCGTAGACCACCAAGCTGAGCGGCTGGACGTTCTTCAGCGCCGGAACGACGCTGGCCAGCGCACGCGTCACCTCGTTGATGACCGTGAGCGTCACGGATCCGATCAGCGGCCCGAAGATGGTGCCGGCGCCGCCCACCATGCTGACCAGCAGCATCTCGACCGACTTGTCGACGCCGAAAGCGATGTTGGGATCGATGTAGAGGTATTTTTGGGCATAGAAGGTGCCGCCGGCCGCGCACATCGCTCCCGACAAGGTCAGCACCTTCACCTTCTCGGCGAACACGTCGATGCCGAGTGCGCGCGCCGCGTCCTCATTTTCGCGGATGGCGACCAGGCGGGCGCCGAAGCGATTACGCGTCAGCCGCCAGGCGATCAGCAGCGAGACGACGCAGAGCGCCAGCGCGATGTAGTAGATCCAGATCGGGTCCTTGAACTGGAAATTGATCGGCCGCTGGTCGGCCTTGATCAGCATGCCGAGTCCGCCGCGGGTGAAGGGCATCGAATTGGCGAGGATGCGGAAGACCTCGGCGAAGGCCAGCGTGATCAGCGCGAAGTAGGAGCCGCGCAGGCCGGCGCGGAAGGACAGGAAGGCGATCGCCCAGCCGACGATGCCGCCGGCCAGCATGGCGGCCAGCCAGGCGAGCCAGGGGTTCCAGCCGTAGGTCACCTGCAGGATGGTCGAGGTGTAGGCGCCGGTGCCGAAGAACACGACATGGCCGAACGAGGTCTGGCCGGCGAAGCCGCCGGCGATGTTCCATGACTGGCCGATGAAGGCCACGAAGAATACCATCATGCCGATGTTGATCAGGTAGTTCGGTGCCAGCAGCGGATAGATCACCGCGGCGGCGAGGCCCAGCGCACAGAGGAGCACCTGCCGGCTCATGCCTTGCTCCCGAACAGGCCGGTGGGCTTCAGCAGCAGGATCAGGATGAAGATCAGCGAGATGCCGATCTGGCCGAGCTGCTCGCCGAGCAGCAGCCCGCCCAGCGCCTCGGTGATGCCGATGATGAAACCGCCGACCGCCGCGCCGATGAAGCTGCCCATGCCGCCCAGCACGACGATGGTGAAGGCGACCAGGACGAAGGCGTAGCCCGAGGTCGGCGTCACGTAAAAGGTCGGCATCAGGAGGCACGCCGCGGCGCCGAGGCAGGCGATGCCGATGCCGTAGGAGA
>DATGZZ010000095.1:0-7174 GCA_035296945.1 Reyranella sp. | reverse complement strand
CGGTGCGAAAGTAGTTCATGGCCGGAAAGATGGTCCGCGACTGTGGCGAATCAAGGCAGGGGACGGCACCATGCGGCCATGACGCGCGGTGCGGGCAGCGATCGTGGCAGAACGGAAATGTCAGAAATGAAGTGGCTGGCCTGGTTTCGCACGTGGGTCACGTGGGCGATGCAATCGGGGTTCCAACTGTTCTCGTTCAGCTTGGGTATCGGTCTCCTCAGCGGTGTGGTTTGGGGTTCTTTGATGTGGTTTGCGTGGAACATGACGGCCTGGCTGGCGCCGCACTGGGGTATTTCACTGGAGAGGCTCAACTCCCGGGAAGGGATCATCGTCATCGCCGAGCCTTCATTGGGGTTCGGTCTCACAACGGCTGGGCTAGTGTGGTTGTTCTTCTTTTGCCTAAGAGGCTGGCTGAGAGGCCGAATGGATCGCCGCACCAATTCAAGTCAGGACACGACCGCATGACGGACATCAAGAAACCGGAGGCAGAGACGCCCAAACCCGAGGTGACCAAGCCGGTTCCTCCCCCGGAAAAACCCAAGAAGGTCGAGGAGATCGGTGGACCGCCGGGTCCCGAGCCGACCCGCTACGGCGACTGGCAGTTCAACGGCAAGGTGACCGACTTCTAGCTTGCTCGCTGTAAAGTGACACTTTACAGTATGGTGAGGTGATCGGCAGCTTTCGCCATAGGGGATTGAAGGAGCTGTTCGAGTCCGGTCGATCGTCAAAAATCGCTCCGGCTCTGCAGCGGCGCGTCATGGTTCGATTGGACGCCTTGCACTCAGCGGCAACATTGGAGGAGCTGCGGCAACCCGGCTTCGACTTTCATGCCCTTCATGGCAAGCCGCAGCGCTACACGATCCACGTGAACGGGCCATGGTGCATCACGTTCGCGTGGTTGGAAGGAACTGCTGTCAGAGTCGACTTGGAGCAATATCACTGAGGCGGAAAATGGCCGAGTATGTAGTCCGCAATCAGACCCGTGTGCCTACGCATCCCGGTGAGTTGATGCGTGAGATTATCGAAGAGCATGCGCTGCTGTCCGTAACGGACGCGGCGCGACGCATGGGTGTCAGTCGGCAAGCCCTTCATGCGGTGCTACGCGGCCGCAGCGCTGTCTCTGCCGACATGGCTCTGCGCTTTGCTCAACTCACGGGCGGCCGCGCCGAGCTTTTTCTACGCATGCAGGAGAACCTCGATCTCTGGCTGGCGCGCCAACGTCTTGGCGGGCGTCTCGCAAGGATCGAGCCCATCACATCCAAGCGCGCCGCCTGACGCATGCGTAACGACATCTTCCATCCCGACTTCAAGGCGGCTCCCTGGTGGTGGGAGGCGTGGAAGCCCAACAACGCGTTGTCGCAGGATCCGCCGCTCAAGACCGACGTGGCGATCGTGGGTGCGGGCTATGGCGGGCTGTCGACGTCGCTGGAGCTGCGCCGCAATGGCGTCGGCGCCGTGGTGCTGGAGCGCGGCGACTTCGGCGTAGGCGCATCGACGCGCAACGGCGGCATGATCTCGGGCGGCGTCAACATGGGCAAGGGCCTGGGCGGCAAGAGCCAGGCGGCCGAGGAGTTCGAAGCCAAGAAGGCGGCGTTCCTGGGCGCCGGTGCCGATTCGCTCTCGGTGCTGGAAGACATCATCGCCCGCGAGAAGATCGAGTGCGGCGTCATCAAGCAGGGCCGCTTCGTCGGCGCCTGGACGCCCAAGCACTACGCCGAGCAGGCGGCCAAGGTCGAGATGTTCAACAAGTACGCCGATGTCGGCGCCGAGATGGTGCCGCGCGAGCGCCAGCGCGAGTTCATCGCCTCGGACTATTACTTCGGCGGCATGTACGCCCGACGCTCGGGCCATCTGCATCCGGCGCTCTACTACAAGGGCCTGCTGGAAGCGGCACACCGCTCCGGCGCCATCCTGTGCGCCAATGTCGAGGCCGAGCGGGTCGAGAAGACGGCCACCGGCTGGCGCGTGCTGAGCTCCAAGGGGCCGATCGAGGCCAAAGAGGTCGTGATCGCGACCAACGGCTACACCGGCGATCTCACGCCCCGGCTGAAGCGCCGCGTCGTGCCGGTGGCGAGCCACATCATTGCCACCGAGGAATTGCCCGAGCATGCCAGCAAGCTCATCCCCGAGCTGCGCTCGATTGCCGACACCAAGCGCGTGCTGACCTATTACCGGCCGTCGCCCGACGGCAAGCACTTGATCTTCGGCGGCCGCGCGCGCTTCACCGCGGCACCGCCGGAAGTGAGTGCACCGGTGCTCTACCAGTACATGCTCGACCGCTTCCCGCAGCTCAAAGGCATCCGCATCACCCACGTCTGGACGGGCAACGTCGCCTTCGCGCTGGATTACATGCCGCACATGGGCATGGACCAGGGCCTGCACTACCTGCTGGCCTGCAACGGCAATGGCGTGGCCATGATGACCTATCTCGGCACGCAGACCGCCAAGAAGATCGCCGGCGGGCGCAACGAGCCGATCAACCCGCTCGACGATCGCGAGTTCCCCGAGCACGCGCTCTACAATGGCGAGCCGTGGTTCCTGCCCATGATTGGCGCCTGGTATCGCACGCGCGACTGGATCGACCGCCGTTTGGCGGCCTGATGCAAAAGCTTCCCGTCACGCTGGAGGACGTCGAGTTCGCCGCCGCGCGCATCGGCGATGCCGTGGTGCACACGCCCTGCCTGCGCAGCGAGACCCTGTCGCGCATCGCCAAGGCCGACGTCTGGGTGAAGTTCGAGAACCTGCAGTTCACCGCCTCGTTCAAGGAGCGCGGGGCGCTGAACACGCTCCTGCAGCTCACCGACGACGAGAAGAGGCGCGGCGTCATCGCCATGTCGGCCGGCAACCACGCGCAGGGCGTGGCCTATCACGCCGGGCGGCTCGGCATCCCGGCCACCATCGTCATGCCCTCCTTCACGCCCAACACCAAGGTCGAACACACGCGCGGGCACGGCGCGCGCGTCGTCCTGCACGGCGACACGCTGGCCGAGGCGGCCACCGAGGCACACCGCCTGGCCGACGCCGGGAAGCTCACCTTCGTTCATCCTTACGACGATCCGCGCATCATCGCGGGCCAGGGCACGATTGCGCTGGAAATGCTGCAGGACGCGCCGGAGATCGACACGATCGTGGCGCCCGTCGGCGGCGGCGGCATGATCGCGGGCTGCGCCGTGGCGGCGCGCGGGCTGAAACCCGACATCAAGGTGATCGGCGTCGAGACGACGAGCTACTCGGCGATGTACCAGCTTCTCGCCGGCGAGCCGGTGACGGCGGGCGGCGACACCATCGCCGAGGGCATCGCCGTGCGCGACATCGGCAAGACGCCGCTTGCCATCGCCAAGGCACTGCTCGACCAGGTGCTGACCGTCGACGAGGTGGCGATCGAGAGCGCCATCGCGCTCTTCCTCGAGGTCGAGAAGACGGTGGCGGAGGGCGCGGGCGCTGCATGCCTCGCCGCCCTGCTGGCCCATCCGCAGCATTTCACCGGCCGCAAGGTGGGCCTGGTGCTGTCGGGCGGCAACATCGATACCCGCCTGCTGGCCTCGGTGCTGCTGCGCGGCCTGGTGCGCGACGGCCGCATCGTGCGGCTTAGGCTCATGATCGGCGACCTGCCCGGCCAGCTCGCCCGCGTCTCCGGCCTCATCGGCAAGGCGGGCGGCAACATCGTCGAGGTGCAGCACCAACGGCTGTTTGGCGCCGTGGTGGCCAAGCGGACCGAGCTCGACGTCACGGTGGAGACGCGCGGCCGCGACCACGCCCGCGAGCTGGTCGAGGCCCTGTCGGCCGAGGGCTTCAAGGTGCGGGTTCTGGAAGGGGCAGACGCGTAAATCCGCCGCTTTCACCCCACCGGCCCGGGGGCTAAAAGACCGGCCATGTCCGCCGCCCCTCACTACGTCCCCTCGCCCACGCCCGATCTTGCCCGCATCGAGCGGGCGCTGATCTCCGTCTCCGACAAGGAAGGCCTTGTCGAGCTGGGCAAGGCGTTGGCGGGGCACGGGATAGAAATCCTGTCGACCGGCGGCTCGGCCAAGGCGTTGCGCGATGCCGGGCTGACGGTGGTCGAGGTGAGCGATCACACGGGCTTTCCCGAGATCATGGACGGCCGGGTGAAGACGCTGCAGCCCACGATCCATGGCGGCATCCTGGCGCGGCGCACTGACCCCGGACACAAGAAGGCGATGGCCGACCACAGGATCGCGGGCATCGATCTCGTGGTGGTGAACCTCTATCCCTTCGAGGCCACGGTGGCGCGCGGCGCGGACTTCCCGACCTGCGTGGAGAACATCGACATCGGCGGGCCGGCCCTGATCCGCGCCTCGGCCAAGAACCATGACTTCGTGACCATCGTCGTCGATCCGGCCGACTACGCCGCGGTGATCGCCGAGCTGGGGGCGCACCAGGGCGCCACGACGCTTGCGCTGCGCCGCAAGCTTGCGGCCAAGGCCTATGCGCGGACCGCGTCGTATGATGCCGCGATCGCCAGCTGGTTCGCCAAGCAGCAGGGCGACGCCTTCCCCGAGCGGCTCACCATCACGGCCGAGCGCGTGCAGACCCTGCGCTATGGCGAGAACCCGCATCAGCAGGCCGCCTTCTATTCCGACGGCAGCAAGCGGCCGGGCGTCGCCACGGCGCGCGTCGTGCAGGGCAAGGAGCTCTCCTACAACAACATTGGCGACACCGAGGCGGCCTACGAGTGCGTGGCGGAGTTCAAGGAGCCGGCCGTCGTCGTGGTCAAGCACGCCAATCCCTGCGGCGTGGCCGTGGCCGCGGACCAGTACAGCGCCTACCTGAAAGCCTATGTCTGCGATCCGGTGTCGATCTTCGGCGGCATCGTCGCCGTCAACACGACGCTGGAAGCCAGGACCGCCGAGGATCTCTCCAAACTGTTCCTGGAAGTGGTGATCGCACCCGACGCGACGCCCGAGGCGCTGGCGATCTTCGCCAAGAGGAAGAACGTGCGCGTGCTGCTGGCCGGCACCCTGCCCGATCCCTTGTCGCCCGGCATGACCATGCGCAGCGTGGCCGGCGGCTACCTGCTGCAGAGCCGCGACAACGGCCATCTCGGCAGGAGCGACCTCAAGGTCGTGACCAAGCGCGCGCCGACACCGAAGGAGCTCGACGATCTGCTGTTCGCCTTCACCGTCTGCAAACACGTGAAGTCGAACGCCATCGTCTATGCCAAGGACGGCGCCACGGTGGGCGTCGGCGCGGGCCAGATGAACCGCCGCGATTCCTCCCGCATCGCGGCCATCCGCGCGGCGGAGTCGGGCGTAGCGGCCAAGCTGGCGCAGAGCCCGGCGATCGGCAGCGTGGTGGCCTCCGACGCCTTCTTCCCCTTCGCCGACGGCCTCTTGGCCGCAGCCGAAGCCGGCGCCACGGCGATCATCCAGCCGGGCGGCTCCATGCGCGACAAGGAAGTGATCGACGCGGCCGACGAGAAGGGGCTGGCGATGGTCTTCACCGGCATGCGCCACTTCCGCCACTAGGACGGAGACGGCGCGTCAGTCGAGACCGAGACTGTCGTAGTCGCCGATGTCGTTGACGACGTCGGCAACCATGCGGTTGGTCACGTCCATCAACAGCACGTCGTTGTCGACGCGGACATACTCGTAGCCCGGCGGCACCGGGGCCAACTGCTGCACCACCGTGGGCGGCACCCGCTCGTAGACGACGGCGGGCGGCAGGGGCTGGCCGATGACCCAGAGCGGCGGCGGCGGCTTGGCCTGTCCCGGCGGCAGGCAGCCATTGCCCTTCTTTGCCAAGCCCGGCGGGCAGCGGCCGGCGGAGAATTCGTTGCGGTAGTACTGGTAGACGATGGCGCGGTCGTGGTCGGGCACGACGACACGGACCGGTTGGACGACGGCCGGGCCGCCGCGGCCTTGGCCGTGCTTGCCTTTGCCGCCCTTGTCTTTGTCCTTGTCGGCCCAGGCTGGCGACGCCAGCCCTACCAGGAGGGCCGAGGTGGCCAGAACCAGCGCACGGAGCATGAAGAAAGCCTCCCCTGCGCCCTTTTGAACGCGGCGCTCGTCAGGAGGTTCCGTCTAGACCGTTCCGACCCGGAAGGCCTGTGGCAGAACGGTGACCTCGAGTGGCAGGCGGCCCACCATCTCGCCGTCGAGATCGACCAGGGTCTCCACGTCCGAGGAGCAGCGGAAGGAGGCGCCGCGAGACGTCCGCACCTTGGGATGGCGCACATGGTTGCCGCTGTAGAGCTTGGGCAGGATGCCCAAAAGCACGCCCAGGCGGGAGACGTCGCCCATCTCGATCAGATCGAGCACGCCATCGTCGAAACGCGCGCCCGGCAGCAGCTTCATGCCGCCGCCGCCATTTTCGGTGTTGCCGATCATGGCCGTGAACAGCCGGCGCGTGCCGGCCTGCACGCCGTCGACCTCGATCGTCACGTCGCGCGGGCGGTAGGTCAGGGTCACCGGCGGCGTCATCAGGAAATAGGCGATCTCGCCGAGCTTCTTCAGCCAGCGCGACTGCGACGTGCGATGGCTGATGGTGGCCGCGAGCCCCAGCGCCACGATCAGGTAGCCGAAGCGGTCGACCGGCCGGCCGTCGAGCCCCTCGCAGCGCACCCGCATCAGGTCGATGGCCTGGGTCCGCGGGCTGGCGGCGGCGTCGAAGGCGCGGCCGGCATCCGCCAGATGGCCGAGAGCCCGGCAAAGCTCGTTGGCGGTGCCGGCCGGCACCGGGCAGAGCACGGCGTCGGCCTCGACCAGCCGGCCCGAGGCATCGAGCAGGCCGTTCAGCGTCTCGTTCACAGTGCCGTCACCGCCCACGGCCACGAAGCGGCGCACGCCTTGGGCCAGCGCGTCGCGGGCGAGCTGGGTCGCGTGCCCAGGCGCCTGGGTGAACAGCGGCTCGACCGGGCCCAGGCGCTTGACCAGCTCGGCCTGGATGGCCGGCCAGCGCGCCAGCGCCCCGCCCTTGCGAGCGGCCGGGTTTACGATCACGGCGACGCGCATGACCTGCCTTTTGGTCTTTTGGCACTACTGCCATAAACTGACAGCAGATTTCGCTAAGAGGCTAGCGTGTCGCGCGCCCAACGTCTGCTCGATCTCATCCAGGTGCTGCGCCGCCATCGCCATCCGGTGAGCGGCGCCACGCTTGCCGAGGCGACCGGCGTGTCGCTGCGCACGCTCTACCGCGACATCGAGCTTCTGAAGAC
>DATGZZ010000094.1:0-5516 GCA_035296945.1 Reyranella sp. | reverse complement strand
CGGCACCGCGCGCACGCCGGCGAGCGCCAGGGCCTCGCGCGTGCCGACGAAACCCGGCTCCTCGATCCACGCCGCGTCGTCCGCATCGAGCACCAGCCACGCAAGCAGCGACAGACTCTGGCGCACGCCCGTCGTGACCACGATCGAGGCGGGCATGCAGGCAAAGCCGCGGGCCGCGCCGAGATACTGGGCGATGGCGGCGCGCAAGCCGGCATGGCCGAAGGGGTGCAGTGCGCTTGCGACCACCCAGGACGGCTGCCGCCATTCACGCTCGAGCAGCCGGGCCCACAGCGCGAAGGGGAAGGCCTCGCGGTCGGGCTGCCCGGGTGGAAAGGCAAGCGGCGCCTGCTCGAGGCCAAGGGTCGGCATGGCATCGCGCAACGCCGTCCGGGCGCGGCGCGACAGGGCAGAGGTGCCGGCGCCGTCGTTGGCCGGCGGGCCGGCGATCGGGCCGCGCGGCGCGGTCAGCATTTCGTCCGGCAGGTCGTTGGCGACCGAGAGGCCGGACGCCGCCTGCGCCATGACGTAGCCCTCGGCGATCAGCTGGTCCATGGCCAGCAGCACGGTGCCGCGCGCGACCTCGAGCTCGCTCGCCATGAGTCGCGAGGAGGGCAGCCGCTGGCCGGGCGCCAGCCGCCGCTCGAGGATGGCACGCCGCACCTGCTCGCCGATCTGGCGGTGGAGCGGCGTTGCCAACGTGGCGTCGAGCACGAGGCCCAAAGGGGCTGCCTTGCGCAGGGGACGTGGCATGACTGGTACAGTCCGGATTGTCGAAACTGGCTCTTTCGCCTGTACCTTAATGTGACCATGGTCCGGTCCGCAATCGCCCCGGAGTATTGTCATGAGCACCCAGACCATCGCGCGCGGCCAAGCCGCGAAGAACGCCACCGAGAACACGGCCGAGTCCTTCGGCGTCACGCCGGTCAACAAGGTCAAGCGCGTGCACGAGCGCGGCCGCTATGACCGCAAGACGGTCTACGAGATCCTCGATGCCGCCCTGGTCTGCCACATCGCCTATGTGATCGACGGCCGGCCCTACTGCACGCCGACCTCGTTCTGGCGCGAGGGCGACCATCTCTACTGGCACGGCTCCTCGGCCAGCCGGATGATCCGCACCCAGGGCCAGGGCGTGCCGGTCTGCCTCACCGTCACCCATCTCGATGCGCTGGTGATGGCGCGCTCGGGCTTCCACCACTCGGTCAACTACCGGGCGGTGATGGCGTTCGGCACGGCGCACATCATCGATGATGCGGAGACGAAGCTCCGCCTGATGGACCGCTTCATCGACCGCATCTATCCCGAGCGCTCGACCTTGATCCGCCAGCCCAACAAGCAGGAGTTCAAGGCCACGACCATGATGGGCATGGAGATCGAGCACGCCTCGGGCAAGATCCGCGACAAGCACGTCGCCGACGAGGAGGAGGACTATGCCGGCGTCCCCGCCTGGTCCGCGCTCTATCCGGTGACGCAGGTCATCGGCGCGCCGTCGGAATGCGAACGCCAGATCCCCGGCCTCGAGCGGCCCGAGGGCATGGCCGACTTCGAGCCGGGCACGCGCCTCGACGAGCTGATGACCAAGAGCTACCGGCGCACCTTCGGCTGACTATTTCTTGACCGGCCCCGGTCGGTCGAGCCCGACGCCTTTCAGATGGCCGAACGAGGCGTGAAGCCGCTCGATGATCGGTGGCGCCAGGGGCGGACGCAGTATCGAGTCGATGTTGTCCTTGACGTGAGCCTTGTTGCCCGTGCCGAAGAGCACGACATCGACTCCGCGCTCGTGGCGCGCGTAGCGATAGGCTGCGTCCGTGATGCTTTGCGCACCGCCTTCGCCAACGAGGAATCCGAGCGGATCGCCGTCGGACAGGATCGAGGCGTCGAGCTCGCCCTGCTCGACCAGCTTGGCGAAGATGTCGGCGCGATAGGCGGCGTTGCTGAAGATGTTGCGGACGACGAACATCAGGAGCGTGCCGATCCCTCGACGCTGCGTCTCCGGAAAGATCTTGTGCCGTGCGCCCTGGTTCATGAGGCTGTAGGCCAGCATGGTGACTTCCCAGGGCGCTTCCTGGATCGCCCGGGTCAGCATCTTCTGTTCGGGATCGTTGGGGCTCGTCTCGGTGATGCCGACATGGCGCACCTTCCCCTGTTCCTTGAGCCTCACGAGAGCGGGCGCCAGGACATCACGATGGTGCTCGTAGGCCGCCGGGCTGACGGCGTGGAAATGGAAGACATCCACGTAGTCGAGGTCCAGCCGTGTCAGCGCGGCCTCCACCCGGCGGGTCACGGTTTCGCCTCTATCACTGGTATTGAAGATGGCCTTCGTCGAGATCACCAGCTTGTCCCGGTCGTAGGATCGGGCGGCGGCCCCGACGATCTCCTCGGTTCCATAGGCCTCGGCGGTGTCGAGGAAATTGACGCCAAGGTCGACGGCCGTCCGCACGATTGCGACGCAGTCGTCGACGCTGGCGCCGCGGCTGAGGCCCAGGCGGCTGTTGCCGCCGCAACCGAGCCCCGCGACGCTGACCGTGAGGCCGGTTTTTCCGAGTGGCCTGTATTCCATCTACGCGTTCCTTCTCAGCTGCCTGTGGACGTGTAGCGCGCCATGCCGGCGCGCCAGGCGACGAACGACAGCGCAAGGAACGCGAAACCGGCGATCGGTGCAAGCGGCAGGAGCCAATCCGGCGCGCCGAGCGGATCGGGCCGCTTCAGGATCGCCAGCACCGGGTAGTAGGCCACGCAGGCGAGCGGCAGGCCGAAGGTCAGCACCTGCCGGAACCAGGCGGCGTAGATGTTGAGCGGATACTGCGCGGCCTGGACGCCGCCGTAGGTCAGCACGTTCATGATCTCGAGGCTGTCGACGGTCCAGAAGGCGAGCGTCGCCTGCAGGACCAGGATACCGGCGAACAGCGCCACGCCGCCGGCCACCGCCCAGACCGCGATCGCGATCGTCGATGCATCCCAGGCGATCGGGGCAAGGTTGGTTGCGAAGACCAGCACGACGGAGGCCTGCAGCAGTCGTCCCAGTCGCGACAGGCGCACTTCGTAGCCGGCGAGCTGCAGGGCGGCCGCGCGCGGCCGCAGCAGCACCCGGTCGAAGGCGCCGGTGCGCACGAAGTCGGTGCCGAACACCTCGAAGCCGCGGCTCAGCATGTCGGCCAGCGAGAACATGATGTTGACCAGCGCGTAAAACAGGGCGGCTTCGCCGAACGACCAGCCGCCGACCGGTCCGAAGCGGTCGAACAGCGCGAACACGCCCAGGATCTCGATCGCCGTCGCCGCGCAGTGCCCGGCGGTGAGCATCAGGGTCGCCGTCGGATACTGCGCCTGCGCGCGCAGCGAGGTGGCGACGTAGCGGCCGTAGAGGGCGAGCGCATTCATCGGTCACCCACCCTGCATTTCCAGCCGGCGCATCATGCGCTCCATGGCGAGACGACCGAGGCCGATCAACGCCAGCGTCCAGCCCGCCTGCAAGGCCAGGCCCTGCAGGGCGGCGGCGCCTTTGAGGTCGGCGAAGTAGATGCGGAACGGGATGTCGACCAGGCCGGCGAGCGGCTGGAGGTGCAGGAAGGGCCTGAGCGCATCGGGATAGAAATCGAGCGGCAGCAGGGAGCCGGAGAAGACGATCACCAGCGGCGTCAGGACGGCATTCACGCCACGCTCGTTGAGGCTCGCGGCTACGATGATGTTGGCCAACATCAGGACGGCGGCGCCGAGCATCGTCATGAGCGCGAAGGCGGGAACGAACAGCAACGCCGCCGCCACGCCGGACGGCGGCTGCCACGCCCAGTCGCCAAGGCCCACCAGCGGCAGCACGATGCCCGCCGCCAGCACCATCAGTACCGCGCGCGGCAGGGCGCGGGCCAGCATCCAGCCCACGCTGCGCGCATACCAGTAGCCGTAGGCATCGAGCGGCCGCAGCCGGTCGTAGCCGACGCCGCCGGTGCGCACGGCCTGGCCGATCTCCGGATCGGCGATCCAGGGCTGCAGCGCCAGGAGCGCCTGGCCCAGCCAGACATAGGTGACGGCATCGGCGAGGCTGATCGGCGCCGCCGCGGCATTGACGCCGTAGAAGGCGGCGAAGACCAGGATGCGGATGGCGCCCCACCAGAGCTGCGTGGCAAAGCCCGCCAACGCCGCGGCACGGTACTGCAGCATGAGCTGGAAGCGTGCACGGAAGGCAGCAAAGTAGGGGCGGGCCGCTGGCATCGTCATGCCTCACCCGCATCGTGCAGGTCATAGAAGCGCGCAATCACCTCCTCGATGGCGGGCTCGTCGACATGGATGTCGTCGACGGCGTGCTGTGCGGCGATGGCGGCAATCAGCTTTGGCGCCGGGATTTTTGCCGGATCGAAGGCAAGCTCGAGCGAGCGTTCCGTGCGCGCCCGGACCGTGACGCCCGGCATCTCGAGCTCGGGGGCAGGGCCGGCAAAGTCGATGTGGAGCCGCCGTTCGGCCAGCACGCTGGCGCGCAGGCTCTCGAACGGCCCGTCGGTCAGCAGGCGGCCCCCGCCGATGACGATGACGCGCTCGGCCAGCGCTTCGACGTCATGCATGTCGTGGGTCGTCAGCAGCACGGTCACGCCCTGCTCGCGGTTGAGCCGCCGCACGAAGGCACGCACGGCGAGCTTGGACGGCGCGTCGAGACCGATGGTCGGCTCGTCGAGGAACAGGATCGCGGGATCGTGCAGCAGGGCCGCGGCGAATTCCGCGCGCATGCGCTGGCCGAGCGAGAGCTGGCGCACCGGCTGGTCGAGCAAGGGCTCGAGCCGCAGCATGGCCACGAGTTCGTCGCGCCGGCGGCGATAGCGTTCGGGCTCGACGCGATAGATGTCGGCCAGCAGGTCGAAGCCGTCGATCACCGGCAGGTCCCACCACAGCTGGCTGCGCTGGCCGAACACCACGCCGATGCGCGCCACATGGCGCACGCGGTCCTCGTAGGGCACCAGGCCATCCACCTCGACGCGGCCGCTGGTCGGCCGCAGGATGCCCGACAGGATCTTCACGGTCGTCGACTTGCCCGCGCCGTTGGGGCCGATGAAGGCCAGCAGCTCGCCGGCTTGCAGGCTGAACGAGACGTCGGCCAGGGCATGGATCTCGCGCCAGCGGCGGCGTACGAGGCCGCGCAGCGCACCGGTGAGGCCCGGCGCACGTTCAGCGACGCGATAGGTCTTGGCCAGCGCCTCGACGAGGATCTGCGGCATGGCGACCGTCCGCCCGGTGGTCGGAAAAAGGGGCGGGAACCTATGCGCTGTCCGCTAGTGAGTCAACCATGCGTGGTGCGCTGGGTTTGTGTAAAGCAGACGGCCATTCGGGAGTCAGTCATGCAACAGATCATCCACAATCCGGTCGACGGCATCTATGCCGCGACGCCCGACTACGTTCACGCGCTCGAGGTGCGCCGGCCCGAACGATTTCTCTACATCGCCGGCACGATGGGTCTGCGCGAAGACAGTTCGGCGCCGAAGACCCTCGATGAGCAGCTCGAGCTGATCTGGAAGAACATCCGCACCATCCTCGCC
>DATGZZ010000093.1:0-5065 GCA_035296945.1 Reyranella sp. | reverse complement strand
ACGCCAAATCCTGCAAGCACGGCGGCCGTGCCGATGATGGCCCGTAGCATCGTGTGTCCCTTCCCACATTTTTGGGCGGCCATTCCCCAACGGCCAACCCTTCACCCACGGCCGTTCTAGCAACCGCACAGGAGCGGAGTCGTGGCAGGGATTGTATGAGTTGTTTCGGCCACGTACGACTGCTTGAAGCGTGATTCTCAAAGTGGATTCAAAGGCTTTGCTCTTCTGGTTAATGTGTTGCTGCAGCGGGCTTTCCAGCCCTCCACAGTCCCGCGCTACACTGGCCGCCATGAATCTCGCCAAACAGCATCTCGACATCGGCCTGTTCTCGACCAAGCGCGACGAGCAGCTCGCCTTCTGGCAGCACGCAGCGGGCCTGCCCTACGACCACATGGGCAAGCTGGGCGGCGGCATGCAGCAGCATCGCCATCACATGAACGGCTCGATCCTGAAGATGAACCATTCGCGCCATCCGCTGCCCGCAGCGCCGCCGTCCGGCATCGTGGGCCTGCAGATCGCCAAGGAAGGACTGGCCGCTCCGCAGGCGCTGAGCGATCCCGACGGCAACAAGGTGGTGCTGGTCCCCCGGAGCACCAATGGGGGCGCCGACGGCGTGCAGGGCATCGCCATCCTGCTCAAGGTCAACGATCCGGCCGAGCACGACCGCTTCTGGACCGACGCCATGCAGTTCGAGCGCGCGGGCGAGGGCCGGTACCGCTGCGGCGATTCGCTGGTCGTGGTTGCCGAGCGCGGCCGGGTCGAGCGCAGCGCGGAATGGCGCGGGCCAGGCTACCGCTACATGACCGTGCAGGTGTGGGATTGCCTCGCCGAGTACGACGGCATTCTGGCGCGCGGCGGCGCGTCAGGCGGCGCGCCGCGTGTGCTGGGCGATACGGTGCGCTTCGCCTTCGTCTGCGATCCCGACGGCAATCACATCGAGATCAGCCAGCGCGCCTCCCTGACGGGCGGCAGTCTCTAGCTACTTCTTGCGTGCCTTGCGGGCGGCGTAGCGCGCATCGCGCGTCGCCTTCTGCACGGCGAGAAGCTCGATCTGCTCACGCAGGGAGCGCTTGGCGCTTTGGGCCTCGGCCACGACCTGAGCAGCCTTCTCGGCCTCCCGATCGGCCGCTGCCTTCGCCCGCGCGGCTTCCTGCTCGGTGCGCTTGGCATTGCGCCGCTCGATCTCGGCATTGCGGCGCTCGGTCTCGCGCTCCTCGCGGGCGCGGGCTGCGGCGGCGCGGGCTTCCTGGCGGGCGACGAACTCAGGATCGTTGCTCTTGTCCTTGGCGCGCGCCCGCTCCAGCAGGGCCTGCCGCGCCTTGGCGGCGTTCTCCAGACGATCGGCGAACGTGTCTCGGTTGTTCAATGTCACTCCTTCCTACTCTGCTTACTCTGCAGCCGCGGCAGCGGCCTGCTTCTTGGCGCGCTTGCGGTCCTCGGGATGGAGGAAGCGCTTGCGCAGACGAATCGACTTCGGCGTCACCTCGACCAATTCGTCGTCCTCAATATAGGCGATCGCCTGCTCGAGCGACATCTTGCGCGGCGGCGTCAACCGCACGGCTTCGTCCTTGCCGGCGGCGCGGATGTTGGTGAGCTGCTTGCCCTTCAGCACGTTGACGTCGAGGTCGTTGCCGCGGCTGTGCTCACCGATCAGCATGCCCTCGTAGACCTGCACGCCCGGGTCGATGAACATCGGCCCGCGCTCCTCGAGGTTCCACAGCGCATAGGCAACGGCGGTGCCTTCGGCGTTGGCGATCAGCGCGCCGTTGCGCCGGCCGGTGATCGGGCCGCGATAGGGGCCGTACTCGTGGAAGATGCGGTTCATCACGCCGGTGCCGCGCGTGTCGGTCAGGAACTCGCCGTGATAGCCGATCAGGCCACGCGACGGGGCGTAGAACACCAGACGGGTCTTGCCGGCACCCGACGGGCGCATGTCCTGCAGCTCGCCCTTGCGGACGGAGATCTGCTCGACCACGACGCCGGTGTAGGCGTCATCGACGTCGATCACCACTTCCTCGATCGGCTCGAGACGCTGGCCGGTGATCGAATCATTCTGGAAAAGGACGCGGGGGCGTCCGACGGCGAGCTCGAAGCCCTCGCGGCGCATGGTCTCGATCAGCACGCCAAGCTGCAGCTCACCGCGGCCGGCGACCTCATAGGAATCGGCGTTTTCGGTGTCGGTGACGCGGATGGCGACATTGCCCTCGGCCTCGCGCATCAGGCGGGCGCGGATCATGCGGGTCGTGACCTTGTCGCCTTCACGTCCGGCCAGCGGCGAGTCGTTGACCGCAAAGGTCATGGCGAGCGTCGGCGGATCGACCGGCTGGCCCGGCAACGCCCATTCGACGTCCTGATCGCAGATCGTGTCGGCCACGGTCGCGTTCTTGAAACCGGCCACGGCCACGATGTCGCCGGCCTCGGCACTGTCGAGCGCGACGCGCTCCAGCCCGCGGAAGGCCAGCACCTTGGTAACCCGCGTCTGCTCGATCTCGCTGCCGTCGCGACTGAGCGACTTCAGGACGGTATTGGGCTTGATCGCGCCGGAGTGGATGCGGCCGGTCAGGATGCGGCCGAGGAACGGATCGGACTCGAGCGTCGTCACCAGCATGCGGAACGGCTTGTCGGCCTCGATGTGCGGCGGCGGGACATGGCGCAGGATGAGGTCGAACAGCGGCTCCATGTCCTTGTGCTCGGCCTCGAGCGAGGTCGCAGCCCAGCCCTGGCGGGCGGACGCGAACAAGGTCGGGAAATCGAGCTGCTGGTCGTTGGCCTCCAGGGCGGAGAACAGGTCGAACACCTCGTCGTGCACCTGGTGCGGCCGCGCATCCGAGCGGTCGACCTTGTTGATCAGCACGATCGGGCGCAGGCCAAGGCGCAGCGCCTTGCCGAGCACGAACTTGGTCTGCGGCAGCGGCCCTTCGGCGGCGTCGACCAGCAGCACCACGCCGTCGACCATGGAGAGGATGCGCTCGACCTCGCCGCCGAAGTCGGCGTGGCCCGGCGTGTCGACGATGTTGACGCGCGTGCCCTTCCAGACGACCGAGGTCGCCTTGGCGAGGATGGTGATGCCACGCTCACGTTCCAGGTCGTTGGAGTCCATGGCGCGCTCGGCGACTTGCTGGTTTTCGCGGAAGGTGCCCGATTGCTTGAGCAGGCAGTCCACCAGCGTCGTCTTGCCATGGTCGACGTGCGCGATGATCGCGACGTTGCGGATGTCCATAAAAGCTTGTTTCCGAGGGGGGTTTGTAAGGCGCGCTTATACGCACGCTCTGTGACGGCGGCAAGGCGGGTTGAGGCGGCGTCCTGCCGCTGCCACAGTCCGGCGATGCGCAAACGGTCGGTCACAATCGATGGCCATCGCACCTCTGTATCGCTCGAAGATGCCTTCTGGGCCGAACTTTCGGCCATTGCCGAGCAGCGCGGCCTGTCGCTGAACGCCCTGGTGGCCGAGATCGACCACGGCCGCAGCCCCGGCAACCTGTCGAGCGCGCTGCGTCTTTTCGTGCTCGACGAGCTCAGGAAACGAACGATCAGTCGAGTTTGAAGCCTTTTGCGCGCACGAATGCGCCGAAATCGGCGCGGTCGGGCACCGAATATTGCCGGACCTTGTCTTCCGACCAGCCATATTCCGGATCCTCGCCAAATTTGTCGACGTGCCGCTGCTGGGCGTAGGGCTGCACGGCGCGCCGGCGCTTGTCGTAGGCCGCGACCTTCTCCTTCAGTCCCTTCTCGTCATAGCGGTCGTGATGGACGGTGACGTCGAGACCGAGCCGGGGGCTCATCACGCCGGCGAAGGACGGCCAGCCGACGCCGAGCCCCGCCACCGGAAAAACATGGTCAGGCAGGCCAAGAAGGTCGGACACCTTGCCGGCATTGTTGCGCAGGGTGCTGATCGGGCAGGTCCCGAGCCCGACGCGGTCGGCCGCGGCGACGAAGGTCGCCAGCACGATCGCGGCATCGACCGCGGCGTTGAAGAACGGATCGAGATGGTCGTTGACGAAAGGCCGGCCGCGCCAGTCGAAGGCCAGCCGGTGCCGGCGGTTGTTGCCGCAGAACACCAGGACGGCCGGCGCCGCCTTCATCCAGGGATTGCCCGGGGCCAGCTCGTCGAGCACGGCGCGCTGGGCCTGGTCGGTGACGACCACGATGTCGGCCTGCTGCAGGTCGCTTTTCGACGGCGCCGACAGGGCCACGGCGCAGAGCGTGTCGAGCAGCACCGGATCGACCGGCTTGTCGAGATAGCGGCGCATGACGCGGCGGTTGGCCATGTCGGCCAGCACGTCGACGCCCGGGGGAGCTTCGGTGAGCGCAGGCGCGGAACCGAACCGTGCCTTGAGCACGGACAACAGGCGATCGAGCATGGACCCTCTAGCGGCCGAAGATGTTGGGAATGGGCAGTTGGATATTGGGGATCGGCGAGCGTTGCTGGCCGCCACTCTGGCCCCCGCCCTGCCCCGGAATCAAGCTGCCGATGCCCGGGATGTTGCCGACGCCGGGCAAGGTACTGATCATTCCTGGCGGATCGTTGGCCGTGCCGCGCGTGACGTTGAGCGACGGCGAGGAGAGCGGCCCGCGCGCCGTCGTGACGATGTAGGGTGCCGAGGGATCCTCGGCGATCACGAAGTTGATCGTGGTGTCGGTCGTCGAGGCATTGAGGTTGGTGCGGGTCGAGATGTTGGCCGTGGCGCGGTTGCCCCGCACAGCCAGTCCCTTGTCGGTCAGCACGCCGCCGGCGATGTCGATGTGGCCGCCGATCGGGCTGTCATGGTTGACGAAGCGGTTGAGGACCAGCTGGATCGCGTTCAACAGAGCCGTCGGGCTGAGGCCGCGCTGCCCGACGATGCCCAGCGCCGTGCCGAGCGTGTTGTCGAGAATGCCGCCGGCGGCGCCGGCGAGGGTCGAGCCTATGAACCGCAGCGCCTCGTCGGCGCCGACATAGATGTGGCCACCGAGGTTGGCGCCCCCGGCCAGCGAGCTCCTGAGCTGGTCGGCGGTTGTGCCGCCCGCCCGCACGGCGATGCCGGTGGCGTTCATCTTGCCGTCGAGGGTCACCTTGATGGTGCTG
>DATGZZ010000092.1:0-4156 GCA_035296945.1 Reyranella sp. | reverse complement strand
GCAGCCAGGGCGGCGGCACCGCGAGCACGTCGCCCACCGTGTGCGAGCCCACGACGAAGGCGAAGTAGATCGGCAGGCAGACCAGGAGGCCGCCCAGGATCAGGAGCCCGTGGCAGGCGACGTCGAGGGTGCGCGTGCGCTCGACCATGTTCAGACGTCGTAGTTCACGTTCCGCTCGATATAGCGGAACTGCAGCATGGTGAGGATGACGGCGAAGATCATCAGCAGCACCGACTGGGCGGCCGAGGAGCCCAGGTCGATATGCACGAAGCCGTCCTGGTAGACCTTGTAGACCAGGATCATCGTAGCCCCGCCCGGCCCGCCCTTGGTCACCGCATCGACGATGGCGAAGGTCTCGAAGAAGCCGTAGACGAAGTTCATCACCAGCAGGAAGAACACCGTCGGCCCGATCATCGGCAGCGAGATCTTGAAGAAGCGCAGGCCAGGCCCGGCGCCATCGACGGCGGCCGCCTCGAGGAGCGATGCCGGCACGGCGAGCAGGGCTGCCACCAGGAAGATGTAGTCGTAGCAGATGTGCTTCCAGGCGGCGGCGAAGGTCACCAACAGGAAGGCGTCGAGGCCGTTGCGCGAGGGATCCCAGGCGACGCCCAGAGTCTTCAGCACGTAGGTCAACGGCCCGACATGGGCGTTGAACATGAATGCCCACAGGATGCCCGCGATCACCGGTGCAATGGCATAGGGCAGCAGCACGATGCTGCGATAGAGCCCGCGGCCGCGGATCACCCGGTCGGTGGCGAAGGCCAGCACGGCTGCCACGCCGAGCGTCAGCACGTTCTGCGCCAGGGTGAACCACAAGGTGACCCAGACCGAGGAGCGGTACTCGGGGCTCGCGAACAGGGCGCGGAAATTGTCGAACCAGACGAAGTGGACGGTGGTGCCGAACGGGTCGGTGAGGACGAAGGCCTGGACCAGCGCGCGCACCGCCGGAATGAAGAAGAACAGCAGCAGCACCAGGAGCTGCGGCAGAAGGAGGAAGAACGGCAGGCGCGAATTGCGATAGTGGGCGCGCTTCAGGCCCGCCGTACCACCCGCGACAGCCGCGCGCCGCTTGCCGGCGACCCGAGAGGTCGCCGGCAAATCCGCAGCAACACTAGTACTTGCCTGCATGCAGCTTCTCGAACTGCCGCAGGATCTCGTTGCCGCGGCGCACCGCGTCGTCGAGCGCTTCCTGGGGCGTCTTCTTGTTGGCCCACACGGCCTCCAGTTCCTGGCGCAGCGCGAAGGTCGACTGCGTGTAGTTGCCGAAATGGAAGCCCTGCGAGTTGGCCGTCGGCGTGCCGCGGTTGAGCTGGAGGATCGCGATCTCGCGCGTCGGATTGGCCGTGTAGTAGCCCTCCTTCTTGGCCGTCTCGTAGGCCTTGTTGGTGATCGGCACGTAGCCCGTCACCTTGCTCCACCACACCTGCAGGTCGGGGCTGGCGACGAAGGCGAGGAAATCGGCGACTCCATCGTATTCCTCGGCCTTGTGGCCCTTCATCACCCAGAGGGTGGCGCCGCCGATGCTGCTGTTGCGCGCCGTGGTACCTTCCTCCCAGGGCAGGTAGGTGGCGCTCCACTTGATGTTGGCGTTGCGCTCGACGCTGCCGTGCGCGGCTGTCGAGGCGAAGAAGGTCGAGCACTTGCCCGAGGTGTAGAGCTGCTCGGGTGAGAGGCCCTGGCCGGCGATCTGCATGATCCCGTCGTCGATCCATTTCTTCAGGCGCTTGGTCTGCTCGACCACCTTGGTCTTGTTGTAGACGAACACCGTGTCGAGGCCGTCATAGCCGTTGGCCTTGGTGCCGAACGGCTGGTCGTTCACGGTGCTATAATTCTCGATCAGGCTCCAGAAGAAGTCGCCGGCGAGCGATGAGCCGCACTCGGCGATGCCCTTGCTCTTGATGGCATAGAGCTGCTTGTCGAGTTCCTGCCAGGTCGGTCCCGGGGCGCTGAAGCCCGCCTTCTCGAAATGCTCCTTGTTGTACCACAGGATGGGCGCCGACGAGTTGAAGGGCAGGGTCATCAGCTTGCCCTTGTACTGGTAGTAGCTGGCGACCGGCTTGATGAAGTCGCCCCAGTCGATCTGCTTCTTCTTCTCGGTCAGCAGGTCCTGGACCGGCACGATGGCGTCGGAGAGCAGCATGGTCATGAAGCCGCGCTCGTAGATCTGCACCACGTGCGGCGCCTTCTTGGCGCGATAGGCCGCGATGGTGCCGTTGATGACCTCGTCGTAGTTACCCTTGTTGGTGGCAACCACCGTGTACTTGGTCTGCGAGGCGTTGTAGCGCTTGACGATCTCGTCGACGCGCTCGCCCAGCACGCCGCCCATGGCGTGCCAGAACTGGATTTCCGTGCGCTGTTGCGCGAGCGACGGCGCGGCGATGCCTGCCGTCATGGCGGCGGCGAGCAGCCCGCCGACGAATGCCCGTTTTGGCTTGTCCATGTTGCCTCCCTTTCTTGACTAAGCCCCTAGGCGACCGCCCTGGACCCTCTCCAAAATCCATTGGCGCCGAACAGATCGCTCACCGCCGCGTCCAGCCAGCCGAGCTCGTGCAGCACGTCGAGGCCGGTAAACCGACGGCGGATCAGACGGGCGCGCTTGTAGTCCCGGGCGTGCTTGATGGCGGAAATGCCGATGGCGGCCGGGCTCGATGGCGCGCCCGCGGCCTCGAGCCAGCGCCGCACGGTGGCCGCGGCGGGCAGGCTCTGTTGAAGCCTGGCGGCGACACGCGGCCAGCTCGCCTGCAGGCGGCGCAGGCGTGTCTCGACGACTTGCGGGCCGGCGGCCTTGGCCACCGCCTCGACCTCCGCGTTGGCGGCCATGAACGACAGCGGGAACGATGCCGCGACCTCGGCGCGCAGCGCTGCCGCCGTCGGTGTGCGGGCGGCAAGCTCGGCCGGCGCGATGCGCGAGAGGTCCTGGCGCAGCAGCCATTCGTAGGCCGCCAGCATCGACAGGCAGCCGATGCCGACGCAGGCGCCGTGCGATACCGGCACGCCGGCGACGGCGACCTCCTCCATCTCCCAGAGATGCGCGAACTGGTGATCGCTGCCGCTGGCCGGCCGCGAATTGCCGTGCGCCTGCATGGCGAGCCCGGCCATGATCAGGCCGCGCATCAGGCCGTCGAGGGCGCCGCGCTCGCCGCGCCGCACGCCGGCCGGCTCGGCGAGCCAGGCGGCGAGATTGTTCTGCACCATGGCGAAGGGGCTGGGATTGAGGGCCTCGACGCCAAGCGCGTCGGCAACGATCCAGTCGGCGCCGGCCA
Source organism: Reyranella sp. (assembly GCA_035296945.1). Classification (GTDB taxonomy): domain Bacteria; phylum Pseudomonadota; class Alphaproteobacteria; order Reyranellales; family Reyranellaceae; genus Reyranella. The sequence goes on along the minus strand of DATGZZ010000092.1, from coordinate 893 downwards.
CGACCTTGCCGACAAGGTCGCCATAGCCCCAGCCCGCCATGGCCGCCGGCGCCGTGGCGATGACGTCGAGGTCGGCAATGATGGCGACGGGGGCGGCGCAGGCAAAGGTGCGCTTGAAGCCATCATCGCGCAGGGCCGCGCCGGACGCCGCATAGCCGTCCATCGACGCCGCGGTCGGCACGCAGACATAGGGCATGCCGGCAAGCTCGGCGGCGTACTTGACCAGATCGTTGATGACGCCGGCGCCGACGGCGATGGGCAGCGCGGCCCCCGCCTTGATCGTCGCCGCGAGCGCCCGCGCCGTCTCCGCGCTCGGTTTCACCCGCGGCTCGCCGGTCAGCATGACGGGATCACAAGCGGCCAACCGCTCCGAGGCCAGCAATGACGCCACGCGCTTGCCGGCCACCTTCCAGGTGTGATCGTCAGCGACCACGACATAGCGCTCAGCCGGCGCCGTTTGGCGCAGGACGGTTGGCACGGCGCCGAGGTTGCCCGCCGCGATCCGCACGTCGCGCGTGGTCGCCGCGGATCGAACCGCCGCCGAAAGATGCCCACCCATGGCTCCCTCAATATCAACTGCCGGAACATTTGTATATGATACGATACAAATGTTTATGGGCTATGACAGTCGGCGGCCGCGACGGGGTATTCGCAGGAGGCAGGCAACAGATGTCGGAGGAGGACGAGCAGCTGCGGGTGCGCGTGGCCTGGCTCTATTTCATGGAGGGGCTCACCCAGGCCGATATCGCGGGCAAGCTCGGCATCACGCGGCTGCGCGCCAACCGCCTGCTGGGCGAGGCCCGGGAAAGCGGCCTGGTCAATATCCAGGTCAACGCCCGCCTCGCCGGCTGCGTCGAGCTGGAACGCCAGCTGGTCCATGAGACCGGCCTGAA
>DATGZZ010000091.1:0-3711 GCA_035296945.1 Reyranella sp. | reverse complement strand
TGGCTGTCTTCAAGGGCGTGAGCCCGCCGCGCAGCAACGCCGGGCTCGAGGGACGGGCGGTTGGCAGCAGGATGGGAGCGGGTGGTGCGATGCGCTGGCGCGCAAGCCCCCGCCATGCCGCGAACAGCCCGGCATCCACCGGCGCGCCGGCGCGTTCGCGAAAGCCGAACACCTTGCCGTTGACGGCCAGCACCATGCGCGTCGGATCGGCGAGCGCCGACCGGTCGCCGCCGGCCGGCACGCGCGACAGCACCTCTGCGATCTGCCGCAGGCGCGCGGCATCGCTTTTACGGGAGCCGACGGCGCGGATCACCAGCGGCGCCAATGCCAGCACACCCGAAATCGCCGGCGCCTTGTCTTCCGCGGCGGGCGCTTGCTCGCTGCAGCCCAGCACGGCATCGGGATTGAGCAGGCCCAGTCGCGTTCCGGCGCAGAGGCCCGGCGGCTCCAGCCAGTCGATGGCCGTGATCAACTCGGGCATGAGGCGGGTCGACCGCGTGATCGGCTGCGATCCCATTGGCGTGACGACAAGGCCGGCCACCGCAGCCGCTCCGTCGAGCTGCCAGACCAGCGACCGCCAGGGAACGACAACGACGTCGAAGCCGTCCTCGGCGGCGTCCCGGCAGGCCGTCTCGGCGCTGGCATCCAGCCCTTCGCCGGCGCTCAGCAGCACGAGTTGCGGGCGATGCAGGGGGTGCAATCCATCGGTACGGGCGAACATCATGCGGACCTCGCCACGGTCGTGGCGTCGGAATGGAGGGGAAGGGCGCGGCCGGTGAAGATCGCGCCGTCGGCCTGGACCGCGAGCAGGCTGCCGTCGCGCTGCCCGAACAGGCGGGCCGCGGCACTTGCCCGCGCGACGTGCCACGTCGCCTTCGTCGCATCCAGACGCCAGATGCGACCAGCGCCGCGCGTCACTGCCCAGCTGACGCCGGCGCGATCGACCGCGAGCTCGGTCACGTTGTCGGCGACGTGACGCCAGGTCGTTCGTGACAAGCGAAGGCCCGAGCCGTCGGCACGAATCGCCAACAGCACGCCCGCCGCATCGATCTTTATGCGGCTGGCGACGATGCCGGTGTCGACGAACCCGCCGTCGGTCCAGCGCAGCACCGCGCGGTCGCCTCCGGCCTGATCGTAGGCCACGATCCACAGCGCGCCGTCGGGTGTCATGGCGAGCGAGGAGGCGTGGCCGGAATGGACCTGCCAGCTCGTACCATCGAAGGAACGTATGATGCCCTTGTCGCTGGCCACCCAGGGCTTGCCGTCGAGCCCGATTGCCAGTGCGCAGCCGAAGGCGCCGGGCACCGGCGCCCAGCCGAAGGGCGTGGCGCGAAACAGCGGCCACTGGCCGGCAACCTTCACCGTGCCCAGAGCCCATAGCGTACCGTCACGCCCTTCGACGATCTCGCGCGCCAAGCCTGGCTTCCATGTCCAGGCGATGGCGAAGTCCTCGGTGCTGGCTGCTCCGGGAGCGGGCTCGGAATTGGCGAGCAGGGCGTTGAGCAGCGCCTTGCCGTTGGGCGTGCCGAGTCCCGTGCCGGCATCCCAGCCCGATCGCGCAAAATATCCACCAACCCGGCCGGTCGGTTCGTTGGAGCCTGTCGTCGGCGAACTGAACAAGCCGAATCGCGCCAGCCGGTACAGGGCCGGCGCCACGAGTCCGAGTCGCGCATCGTGGCCGTTGCTGGCCATCGTCTGGCGGATGCGCGCGAGCAGCGCTGCCCACAGCGCGGTCGACAGCGCCGTACCGCCGCAGGCCATCATCTTGCCGCCGATCAGGAGCGCCACGCCGGGTTCGCGTGCGGCATGGGCAGCGACGTCGGGCACGCCGCGCCCGGTTCGATGAGTCCTCACCGACAACGGCGGCTGGCTCGCCTGCTGCCAGGGAGGAACAGCCGCGAGGGCGCTCACGCCGCCACCGCCGGCCGCCCCTTGCGGTCCTTCGTTCCAGACGCTCTCCGACCATCCGGCGACGCCGAGGCCGAGCATAGTGCCGCCGCAGGCAAGCACGTGCGGACTGGCGGCCGGAAACTGCACGCCGGCAAGGTCGCTGCCGCGCTCGAGGGCCGATCCGCTGTCGCCCGCGGCGGCGCACACGGTGATGCCGAGCGTCGCGGCGTCCCGCAGGATGGAATCGATCGTGCGGAGCGCCGGCCCGGTGAAGCGTTCCTCGGCCATGCCCCAGCCCAGGCAGATGACGTCGGGCGCCTGCGGCGCGTGGACGGCGGCCAGCAGCGCCTCGACGCAGCCGCGTTCGGTGGGGGCTGTGAGATAGACAGTTAACCGGGCCTGGGGCACCAGGGCGCTCACGACCTGCAGCATCGCGGCCAGGCCATCGCGATCGTCGCCGGTTGCCGCGTCGGGCGCGCCCAACTTGCTTACCGTCATCTTCTCGATCGACGGCTGCGGCAGGTTCATGGCCTCGGCGTAGGCCTTGACGTCGGCGGGCACGTCCTCGCAAAAGCCGATCACGGCGATCGACGGCGCGCTGCTCTCGGGCAGCGGGGGAAAGTTGTAAAGCGCCGCCAGGGTTTGCGGCGTCATGGCGGATGGCTGCCCGGCGGCGGCTCCGCGTAGAAAGAAGGTGTGCACCGCCCGGGAGTCTTCCAAACCGATGACCGCCTGAACAACCCCTGCGAGCACCGGATTCAGGGCGATCGGCCCCCTGTAGCTGCGATGAGTCGTCTCGCCACGCTTGAAGCGACCGAGCCGGACGGCGAAGGCCGAGGCGAAGGCAGCCTCGTCGCCGCGCAGGACGATTGCGCGCCGTGCCGCATCTGTCCGCACGACGTTGAGCTTCATTGTTTTGGCAAACGAAACGACCGTTGAAATATCGGATTCCGATGCACCATTCAGCATGGCGTGCTGAAAGGGGTCGATGACGGCCGGCGCACCGTCGTCCAGGTCGGGCGCTCGTCGACGACGTGCGCTCCGCAATCTCAGTGTCACGTCGACCGTCGAATGTCGGCCGAGGCCACCGATGCGGTCTGCCCCCGCCGCGAAGATCGCGTTCGACCCCACCAATACTGTCGGGCTCGTCATGCGTAACCGCTCCCCCAATGGTAGCAGTATGCTACCGTAGTGCCGTCCGTCTAGAGAGGAAACGACTCATGCCCCCTGCGCTGATTCCCGAGGCCGACTGGCCAAAGCTACAGGCTGAGGCCGTCGAGCTCCTGAAGGAACTCGTGCGCATCCCGTCCATCACACCGGCCGACGCCACCCGCGAATATCCCACGGTCGGCGAGACCATGGTCTGCCGGGTCATCCAGGAGAAGCTGAAGAAGGAGGGCATTCCGTCGGAAATCCTCGCCAAGGTCGAACGGCGGGGAAACATCGTTGCGCGGCTGACGGGGACGGGCGCCAAGAAGAACAAGCCGGGTGCCGTGCTGCTCCTCGGCCATCTCGACGTGGTTGGGATCGACGGCAACTGGACGCCGTCGATCCATCCGTTTTCAGCAGAGATCATCAATGGACGCATGTATGGCCGTGGTACCGCGGATATGAAGTCTATCGTGGTCATCCATCTCATGACCATGCTCGCGATCAGGCGCTACGGCATCAAGCACAAGCGCGATGTGATCCTGGCCGGTGTGGCGGCCGAAGAATCGGGCAGCGCCATCGGCGTGCGATGGCTCATCGCCGAACATTGGCCGAAGATCGAGGCGGAGTTCGCGCTGAACGAGGGGTTCACCGGCGGTCCCGAGCTCGATC
>DATGZZ010000090.1:0-2254 GCA_035296945.1 Reyranella sp. | reverse complement strand
TCGAACGTGGCACTGGCATTAGGACATCGGTCTCACCCGCCCACTGTGCCTGATGCCTCGGGCGCTGTCATCGATCCTCGCAATGCAATCAGATGCTGAGATCGAGAAGATTGTAGTCCTTGATGTCAGCCTTGGCCTTGTCGTCCCACCGATAGGTGAGGCCTTCGTCGGCGTGCGGCTTGTAGGTGTAGGGCGTTTCGCCCGGGAAGCGTTGCCGCCGTGCATCGATGCCGTAGCCGATCAGGCGCGCGCGTTCGCGGATGCGCTCGGCATCGTAGACGGCCTCCTTGTTGTGCACGCCGCCGCCCTTCACGCCCAGCACCGAGCGGCGCCGGTGGAAGCCCATGTTCAACGTGACGCGCCAGTCCTTGCTGGTATTGGCGAAGGAGCCGTGCAGCGCCAGGCGGTTGGTGATGGCGACGTCGCCTGGCCTGGCGATGATCGGCACGGCATCGGGCAGGCGCTCGCTGCCGGCCTCGGCGACCATCTTCTTGATGTCGGCCTTGCCGTGCTTGTGCGAGCCCGGCACGACCCACACGCCGTTGGCTGCCGTGCAGCCGTAGAGCTGGCCCATGAAGTTGAAGCCGTGGCTGCCCTGGTCCCAGTCGGGGCTGTTCCAGTGGGTGACGCCGTCCTGGTGCCAGGCGACCGAGGCGCCGCGGCCCGGCTCCTTGATGAACAGCGCCTCGTTGAAGGGCGTGAAGTCCGGACCGTTGATCGCGGCGGCGACGGCGAGAAGCTGCGGATGCCCATAGACGCGCAGCACCGCCTCGGAGAACTGCAGCGAGCCCAGGATGAGATAGACGACCTCCTGCGGCGCGCCGGCGGCGGCCCTGGGCTCGTACATCTTGACCGGATGGCGGCCGTTGGCGAGATCGGTGCCGCCGAACGGATCGCCGAGCGGCTTGGACCACAGCAGGTTTGGCCCCTTGCAGTCGGCCGCCAGCGCCGGCCGGCCCTTGGCGTCGAGCGCGGCACCGCGCTCGACCGGAAGGCGGGCGAGGATGTCGTGCACGTCGCGTTCGATGTCGGCCAGCTCGTCGGCCTTGAGGACGCCTTCGAAGACGTAGAAGCCGCACCGCCAGTAGGCGTCGAGGATGTCGGGATGGAGCTCGCCCGCGGCGGTGAAGCGGATCGACCCGCGATTGCCGAGGCTCGCCGCGCGCCGCTCACCGTCGCTGAGATAGGCCTGCATCGCGGCTTCTTCGGAGCCGTAGTCGACGCGCGTCGTCGCGGATCCGTCCATGGCGCATCCTCCGATTACTTCTTGGCCGGAGGATAGACAGCTTTGCCAAGGCCTTAAAGGTCCCTCGGGCTTCGCCCTCGGGATGACAGGCGTGCGTGGATCACACAGCCCGAGCGCAGCGAGGGACCTTTACTGCAGGTCGACCAGCGTCAGATCGACGAACCACGACTGTGGCGAGACGAACCCCTTGACCTTCTTGCTGAACGCCCGCGGGTTGAGGTCGTGGACGATGAAGAGCCAGGGCGGGTTGTCGACCAGCCGCTCGTGCGCCATGGCGAAATACTTCTGGATGGTGGCCTCGTCGGTCGCCTCGGACAATGTCTTCATCACCTCCTCGAACTTGTCGTCCTTCCACTGCTCCCAGTTCGAGCCCATTGGCGAGGAATTGGCGAAGGCGAAGTAGCGGAACATCATGCCGACGTCGCTCGACGGCGAGCTGACATTGAGCGCCATGGCGCCCTTCAGCGACGGATCGTCCGGCACGGCGCGGGCGGCATTCAGCAGCACCTGCCATTCGACTGCCTCGACCTGGACGTCGACGCCGCAGGCCTGCTTCAGGTTCTCCTGCAGCACCTCGTTCATCGGCAGCGGCAGCATCTGGCCGGAGCCCGACGTCGAGATCATGACCTTGAACGACAGCGGCTTCTTGTCGGTGAAGCCGGCCTCGGCCAGGAGCTTCTTGCCCTTGGCGGGATCGAACGTGTAGCGGTTCTCGGGCTTGCCGAACGCAGGATCGTTAGGCTTCAGCCAGCCGACCGACGGCTCGGCGGTGCCGTTCAGCAGGGTGACGATGGCGCTGCGGTCGATGCAGTAGTTCAGCCCCTGGCGCACGCGGACGTCGGCCAGCGGGCTGTTCTTGGCGGCCATGTTGTAGAACCATGGCCAGACGTGCGGATAGGAGCCGGTCGAGATCACGAAGCCCGCCTGCTTCAGCGAGGGGATGCCGTCGGGCGGCGGCACTTCGATCCAGTCGACGCGGCCCGAGCGCAGGGCGGCAAGCCGCGTGTT
>DATGZZ010000089.1:0-4665 GCA_035296945.1 Reyranella sp. | reverse complement strand
GACCATGGCGAAGGCGAGATTGCCCGGCGCGACCAGGACCTGAACGTCGACCGGCAGGACATCGATGCCCTGGAAAGCTACGGTCCGCACCTTTGCCTGCATGCTGTTCTCCGAGACAAATCGTGAACAATCATAGCAAGTAGTACATTTAAGTAAATCGCGCGTAAGTTGTATCGACGTCCTGCCTGGAGGCTGCTTCAATGCGCCATGCGCCGCCGCCAAATCCTGCCTCTCGCTGCCGGCCTGCTCGCGGCACCATGGGCCGCCTTCGCCTGGCCCGACCAGCCGGTGAAGCTCGTCGTCCCGTTCACGCCCGGCACCGGTCCCGATATCATCGCCCGCTTCGTGGCCGAGCGCCTGTCGGCCAAGCTCGGCCAGCCCGTCGTGGTCGAGAACATCGCCGGCGCCTCGGGCAACATCGGCAGCCAGCAGGTGGCACGCGCCAAGCCCGACGGTCACACCTTGATGTCGTCGGTCAACACGCTGGTGATGAACGCCAGCCTGTACAACAACCTCGCCTACGATCCGGTGGCCGACTTCGCGCCGCTGGGCTTGAGCGCCTGGGGCTCGCTGGTGCTGGTCGCCCATCCTAGCCAGACTCCCAAGACGCTCGCCGAGCTGATCGCGGCCGCCAAGGCCTCGCCCAGGACGCTGACCTACGGCAGTCCCGGCGTCGGCACGCCGCATCACCTGTCGATGGCGCTGGTCGAGACCGCGGCTGGCATTGAAATGCTGCATGTCCCCTACAAAGGAACCGCCGGCGCCGTGCAGGACCTTCTGGGCGGCCAGATCGGCTACATGTTTCTGCCCGTCCATGTCTCGGCCCAGCACATCCGTGCCGGCAAGCTGAAGGCGATCGCCGCCGGCAGCCCGCAGCGCCTGCCGCAGTTGCCCGACGTGCCGACCTTGGCCGAAAGCGGTCTGGCGGGTGTCGATGTCGACATGTGGTACGGCTTCTTCGCGCCCAAGGGCACGCCGCCGGAACTGGTCGAGCGGCTGAACAAGGAGATCTCGGCCATCCTGAATTCGCCCGAAGCCAAGGCGGCGTTCGAGGCGCAGGGGCTCATCCCCGCCACCTCGACGCCGAAGGCGCTGGGCGAGATCGTGGTGCGCGACAAGGGACGCTGGGCCGATGTCGTGGCCAAGCGCGGGATCAAGCCTGAGTGAGCCACGACGCCGATGTCCTGATCGTCGGCGGCGGCATCGGCGGGCTGACCTTGGCGCTCAGCCTGCATCAGGCCGGCATCTCGGCTCGCGTGTTCGAAGCCGCGCCCGAGGTCCAGCCCTTGGGCGTCGGCATCAACATCCTGCCGCATGGCATGCGCGAGCTCTGCGAGCTTGGCCTGCAGCACGCCCTGGCCGCCTGCGCCATCGAGACGCGCGAGCTCGCCTTCTACAGCCGGCACGGCCAGTTCATCTACAAGGAGCCGCGCGGCCGCTATGCCGGCTACGACTGGCCGCAGCTCTCGATCCATCGCGCCGATCTGCACAAGGTGCTGCTCGACGCCACGGTGCAGCGCCTGGGCCGCGACGCCGTGTGGCTCGACCATCGCTGCCTCAAGGCCGAGCAGGATGATGCGGGCGTCACGCTCCATTTCGACAAGGCCGAGCCGCAGCGCGGCAAGGTCGCGGTGGGCTGCGACGGCATCCATTCGGCGCTGCGCTGGCAGCTCTATCCCGACCAGGGCCCGCCCAAATACTCGGGCGTCAACATGTGGCGCGGTGCGGTGCGCTGGCCGGCCTTCCTCGGCGGCGACACCATGGTGTCGACCGGCTGGATGACGGTCGGCAAGACGGTGATCTATCCGGTGCGGCCGGGCACGCCCGAGACCGCCGGCTTGCCCTTGATCAACTGGGTGGCCGAGATCGAGCGGCCCGAGGCGGTGCGCCAGGATTGGACCGGGCGCGGCAAGCTTTCAGACATCATGCCGGCCTTCGCCGGGCTGACATTTGACTGGCTCGACATCAGCGGCATGATCGAAAGCACCGAGGAGATCCTGGAATACCCCATGGTCGACCGCGATCCGCTGCCGCGCTGGACCTTCGGCCGCATCACGCTTTTAGGCGATGCCGCCCATCCGATGTACCCGCGCGGCTCCAACGGCGCAGGACAGTCGATCATCGATGCGCGCTATCTCACGGGGCAGATCAAGACGCACGGCGCCACCGAGCAGGCGCTGCAGAGCTACGAGGCGGTGCGCGGCCCCGCGACCGCCAATGTCGTGCTGGCCAACCGCAACAATCCGCCCGACGCCATCCTGCGCGAGGTCTGGCAGCGCTCGGGCGGCCGGCGCTTCGAGCGCATCGAGGACGTGATCTCGGCAACCGAGCTGCAGGCGATCTCCGACCGCTACAAGAAGGTCGCGGGCTTCGACCGGGAGGAGCTCAAGACGCGGCCGAGCTTTGTTTAGCTCTGCGTTTCTGCAGAGCCGGCGAGTGTTAGACTCCTGCACAAAGGGGAGTGTGCCGTGGACCTGAACTTTGCCCCGCCGGCCGAGGTCTCAGACCTCGCGCGGCGGGTCGCCGACTTCGTCAAGACCAGGATCGTGCCCTACGAGAAGGACCCGCGCTGGACGCCGCACGGGCCGACCGACGCGCTGCGCGTGGAGATGAACGATCTCGCCCGCTCCGCCGGCGTGTTCGCCCCGCATGTGCCCAAGGAGTACGGCGGCAGTGCCATCGGCTTCGTCGCCCGCGCCTTCGTCTTCGAGGCGGCGGGCTATTCCATCCTGGGACCGACGGCGATCCACTGCGCCTCGCCTGACGAAGGCAACATCCATCTGCTCGACGTCGTGGCGCGGCCCGACCAGCGCGCGCATTTCCTGAAGCCCCTGGCCGAAGGCAAGATCCGCTCCTGCTTCGCCATGACCGAGCCGGGCGGCGCGGGCTCCGATCCCGGCCTGCTGCAATCTACTGCGCGGCTCGACGGCAACCAATGGGTGATCAACGGCCGCAAGTGGCTGATCACGGGGGCCGAGGGCGCGGGCTTCGTCATCATCATGGCGAAAGTCGAGGGCGGCCCGCAGGATGGCCACGCCACCCTGTTCCTGGCCGACCTGCCCGACCCCGCGATCCGGATCGAGCGCACGCTCGACACCATCGATTCCAGCTTCACCGGCGGCCATGCGGTGCTCGAGATCAAGGACCTGCGCCTGCCGGCCGACGCCGTGCTGGGCGAGGTCGGCAAGGGCTTCCGCTATGCCCAGGTGCGGCTGGCGCCGGCGCGGCTCAGCCACTGCATGCGCTGGCTGGGCTCGGCGGTGCGCGCGCAGGAGATCGCCGCCGACTATGCGCGCACGCGCGTAGCCTTCGGCAAGACCCTGGGCGAGCACGAGGGTGTCTCCTTCATGCTGGCCGACAACCACATGGACATCCACCAGGCGCGGCTGTCGATCCTGCACACCGCCTGGCTTCTCGACCAAGGCGAGCGCGCGTCGAACGAGAGCTCGATGTCCAAGGTCGTGTGCTCGGAGGCGATCGCCCGCGTCGCCGACCGCTCGATGCAGATCCTGGGCGGCATGGGCATGACGCGCGACACCGTGGTCGAGCGCATCTTCCGCGACACCCGCGCCTTTCGCATCTACGACGGCCCGTCGGAAGTCCATCGCTGGGCGCTCGGCGCACGCATCGTCGCGGGAAAGATGTAGTGCTGGGGGCGCGCCACTCCAGTGGCGCGTCTTCGTGGATCACACAGTCCATGACGCGCCACTGGAGTGGCGCGCCCCCGGCAAAGAACTTACGGCGCGAGGCCCAGGTACTGCCGCAGCTCGCGCCGCGCCAGAGCGAAGTCGGCCTTGAACTCAGGCCGGCTCTGCAGCGCCACGGCGATCGCGGTGCCGGCGAGCTTGCCGCCCAAAAGGTCGTTGGGATAGTGCATGCCGCCGACGATACGGCTGTGGCTGTAGTCGGTGGCGCGCTGCCAGATCGCGTCGCGCTTCTCGGGCACGATGTCGCCCATGACGATGGCCGCCAAGGTGGCGTTCGTGGTGTGGCCCGAGGGATAGGACCCGCTGATCGAGGGCCGCACCAGCGGCTTGATCTCGCTGCTGCTCATGTAGGGCCGGACGCGCTTGAACGCCTTCTTGGCCGGGCCGGTCACCGCATCCTCGGTGTCGCGCATGCGCTCGAACAGCCGCGCCATGTTGGGCAGCAGGGCGGCATCGAGCGGCTTGCCGAGCACGGCGCCGAACATGGTGTCGGGCGATTCATCGACATCGCGCCCGGCCTGGGCGATGCGCTCGGGCGACGCGGCACGCTGCGTGGCCAGCACCATCGCCAGCTGTTCGGGATCGACGACGGGCGGCGGCAGGAACGACACCAAGTCGAGTTCCTGGGCCGTGAGATAAGGCAGATCGCGCGCTGCCGCCGGCAGAGCCGCGACCAGTGCCAGCAGGACAAGAACGCGCCGCGCGAGGGTCATGCAGCGTCGTATAGATGACAGGCGACGGCGCGGCCACCGCCCCTGTCGCGCATCGGCGGATCGACGCTCTTGCACACCTCCATCACCTGGGGACAGCGCGTGTGGAAGCGGCAGCCGGGCGGCGGGCGCATCGCCGAGGGCACCTCGCCGATGATGATCTGCTGCGGGCGGCTCGCCTCGACCTCGGGATCGGGGATCGGGATCGCGGCCAGCAGCGCCTGCGTGTAGGGGTGCAAGGGCTTGGC
>DATGZZ010000088.1:0-13792 GCA_035296945.1 Reyranella sp. | reverse complement strand
TCGCCGAGCGCCAGGCCGATCTCTTCTGCCCGCCGCGCGGCCATCGCCAGGCACTCGCCCAATTGCCGATCGAAGGCCTGCGCCTCGATGCACCGATCATAGAGACCTTCCTGAAGCTCGGCCTGCGCCGCATCGGCGATCTCTATCCCCTGCCGCGCGCGCCCTTGGCACGGCGCTTCGGCGATCAGCCGCTCACCCGCCTCGACCAGGCGCTGGGCACCATCGTCGAGCCCATCGAGCCGCGCCGCACGCCGCCCGCTTTCCGCACGCGCCTCGCCTTCGTCGAGCCGATCGGACGGCCCGAGGACATCGCCGCCGCGACCAGCCGACTGCTCGCCGCCCTCTGCCGGCAGTTCGAGCAGGCAGGCGTCGGCGCGCGCCGGCTGGAGATCGCGCTCTATCGCGTCGACGGCTCGGTCGATCGCACCGCCATCGGCACCAGCCGGCCCAACCGTGACAACCCCAAGCTGATGAAGCTCTTCGAGGAGAAGCTGGGCGAGCTCGATGCCGGCTTCGGTGTCGAGCTGATGATTCTGGCCGCCCCCGAGGTCGAGGCCTGGGAAGGCACGCAGGACGCCCTGCCCGACGCCGGCGCGATCGCCGCCTCCCTGGGCGAGGACGGCACCATCGATCTCGCCGACCGGCTGGCGCTGCGCTTGGGCCCGGAAAACGTCGTGCGCCTGCTGCCGCGCGACAGCCATCTGCCCGAGCGCGTGCAGACGACCGGCGCTGCGGCAAAGCCTGCATCGGCCGGCGCCTGGAAACGCCTGGCCGGGATGAAGGGCGCGCGACCGACCCGGCTGCTGCAGCGGCCCGAGCCGGTCGACGTCATGGCCCACGTGCCCGACGATCCGCCCTCGGTCTTCCACTGGCGCCAGCATGCCCATCGCATCGTGCGCGCCGAGGGGCCCGAGCGCGTGGCCGACGAATGGTGGCGGCCGCGGCCCGACGGCAGCCGGCCGCCGGCCAACATCGTGCCGCCCTATCGCGACTACTACCGCGTCGAAGACGACGACGGCGGCCGCTTCTGGCTGTTCCGCGACGGGCCTTACCGGATGGCGGCCAACGGCCGGCAGACCGCCCGTTGGTTTCTCCATGGATTCTGCGCATGAAAAAGAACCCTCTCACCATCCGCGGGCTCGATGACAAGGTCATCGAAAACCTGAAGGCGCGCGCCCGCACGCGCCGTCACTCCCTCGAAGCCGAGCTGCGCGAGATCTTGAGCCAGGCCGCGCGCCAGCCGCTGGTCCTCGACCCATTGGCCGAGGCCGATCGCATCGCCGCCATGACGCCGCTCGTGCGGCCGCCGATGGCCGAGGAGCGGCCGCTCCTGTGCGCGGGAGGCAAGCCATGATCGTGGTGATCGATCCCGGCGTTGCCATCAAATGGTTCGTCGAGGAGCCGCTCAGGCCGCAGGCGCGTTCGCTCTTGGTGCACGGCCACGAGGTGGTGGCGCCCGACATCCTGATCGCGGGCGTGGCCGAGCTCGCCTGGAAGAAGGCCGTGGCCGGCGAGATCGCGCCCGACCAGGCCGAGCCCATCGTGCGCAACATCGGCCTGCCCGCCTTCGTCTCGGCCTTCGTCGAATCGACCCGCCTGCGCAACCGCGCCCTGGCGCTGGCCCTGCAATGCGGCCGGCCGGTGCACGACTGCTTCTACGCCGCCTGCGCCGAGGCGGTGGGGGCACCGCTGGTCAGCAGTGACGAGACCTTCCTGCAGGCGCTGAAGCTCGAAGGCATCGGGCTGCGCGGCGTGCCGCTGGCGCGCATCCACGAGCTCGCCGACGCGTGATCACATGTATGCCGAGCTGCAGGTCACGACCAACTACAGCTTCCTGCGCAGCGGCTCGCATCCGGGTGAGCTGGCGCTGCAGGCGGTCGACCTCGGCCATACCGCCATCGGCATCACCGATCGCAATACGCTGGCCGGCGTGGTGCGGGCCTATGCGGCGCTGAAGGAATATTACGAGGAGCACCCGACGCCGCCGGAGCAGCAGACCAGGCTTTTGGTCGGCGCCCGCCTCGAGACGCGCGACGGCTATTCCCTGCTCGCCTATCCCACCGACCTCGACGCCTACAAGCGGCTGTCGCGCCTGCTGACGGTCGGCAACCGCCGTGCCGCCAAGGGCCAGTGCGACCTCACCTTCGACGATCTCGCAGCCTACGCCGAGGGCATTCTGGCGATCGTCCTGCCGCCGCGCCGCCCCGACGATCCGGCTTTCCGCGAGCGCCTGCGGGCGCTCGCCCACCTGTTCGGGGACCGCTGCTATCTCGCCGGCACGGCGCTGTTCCGCGGCGACGATGCGCGCCGCCTCGCCCAGCTCGACAATCTCGCGGCCGAAATGGGCGTGGGCCTGGTCGCCACCAACGACGTGCACTACCACGCCCCCGAGCGGCGGGCGCTGCAGGACGTGGTGACGGCGATCCGGGTCGGCTGCACCGTCGACGCACTGGGCTTTCGCCGCTTCGCCAGCGCCGAGCGGCATCTGAAATATCCCAAGGAGATGGCGCGCCTGTTCCGCCGTCATCCGCGCGCCATCGAGCGCACGCAGGAGATCGTGAACCGCTGCCGCTTCACGCTCGACCAGCTCACCTACCAGTATCCCGTGATGTACGAGGGCGGCGAGACGCCCATGGACAAGCTCGTCCGGCTGACCTGGGACGGAGCGGCCTGGCGCTATCCCGAGGGCGTTCCGGAGGACATCGCCAATACGATCCGCCACGAGTTCGAGCTGATCGGCAACAAGCAGATCGCCCCCTACTTCCTGACCGTGCACGAGATCGTCACGCAGGCCCGCAAGATGGGCATTCTCTGCCAGGGCCGCGGCTCGGCCGCCAACTCGGTCGTCTGCTACTGCCTCGGCGTCACCTCGGTGAACCCCAAGGAAGTAAAGGTCCTGTTCGAACGCTTCCTGTCCAACGAACGCGACGAGCCGCCCGACATCGACGTCGACTTCGAGCACGAGCGGCGCGAAGAGATCATCCAGTGGATCTACAATGAGAAAAGCCGACATCGCGCCGCCCTCGCCGCCACGGTGATCGCCTACAGGAGCCGCAGCGCCATTCGCGAGGTCGGCAAGGCGCTTGGCCTGTCGCCCGACACGGTGGGCGCCATGGCCGACACCGTATGGGGCATGGGCTCGGGCGGCGTCGATAAAGGCCATGTGCGCGAGGCCGGCCTCGATCCCACCGATTCCCGCCTGATGCTGGCGCTCGAACTGTCGGCCGCGCTATGTGGCTTCCCGCGCCATCTTTCGCAGCATGTCGGCGGCTTCGTGCTGACCGACGGGCGGCTCGACGAGCTGGTGCCGATCCAGAACGCGGCCATGGAAGACCGCACCGTCGTCGAATGGGACAAGGACGACCTCGACGCTCTCGGGATCTACAAGGTCGACGTGCTGGGGCTCGGCATGCTGACCTGCCTGCGCAAGAGCTTCGACCTGATCGAGAAGCACTACGGCGACAAGCACACCATCGGCATGGATCCTGTCGATCCCGCCGTGTTCGACATGCTGTGCAAGGCCGATTCGGTCGGCGTGTTCCAGGTCGAGAGCCGGGCGCAGATGTCGATGCTGCCCCGGCTGAAGCCACGCTCCTACTACGACCTCGTCGTCGAGGTGGCGATCGTGCGGCCCGGCCCCATCCAGGGCGGCATGGTGCATCCCTACCTGAAGAACCGGATCAAGGACCACAAGGACATCGAATATCCCGGAAAGCTCAGGAGCATCCTGGAAAGAACGCACGGCGTGCCCTTGTTCCAGGAGCAGGCCATGCAGATCGCCATCGTCGGCGCAGGCTTCGCGCCCGCCAAAGCCGACAAATTGCGCCGCGCCATGGCGACGTTCCGCCGGGCCGGCACGATCCACAAGCTCAAGGGGGACTTCATCGAAGGCATGGTCGCCAACGGCTACGCGCGCGAATTTGCCGAACGCTGCTTCAAGCAGATCGAAGGCTTCGGTGAGTACGGATTCCCGGAGAGCCACGCCGCGAGCTTCGCCATCCTGGTCTACGACTCCTCGTGGGTGAAGCACCACTACCCCGAGGTCTTCGCCGCCGCCCTGCTCAACTCCCAGCCGATGGGCTTCTATGCCCCGGCCCAGCTCGTGCGCGACGCGAAGGAGCATGGCGTCGAGGTGCGGCCGCCCGACGTCAATGCCAGCGACTGGGACTGCACCCTCGAACCCAGCCAGAACAATCGTTGCGCGCTGCGCCTTGGCCTGCGCCAGGTCACGGGCCTTTCCGAGGACGACGTCAAGCGCATGGTCGAACGTCGCACCGAACCTTATCGCGATCCGGCCGACCTGTGGCGCCGTTCCGGCCTCAGCAAGCGCCAGATCGTGGCGCTGGCCCGCGCCGATGCCTTTGCCTCGCTGGGCCTGTCGCGTCGCGACGTGCTGTGGGCCGTGCGCGGCTTCTCCGACGCCAAGCTGCCGCTGCTCGACGGCCCGGGCGAGCTGCGTGACCTCGAGCCCAAGGTCGCCCTGCCCTCGCTCACGCTCGGCGAGCAGGTGGTCGACGATTACGGCTCGTTCTCGATGTCGCTGCGCTCCCATCCGCTGGCGCTGCTGCGGCCGCGCTTGGGCGAGCGCGGCGTGTCGCCGACCGAAGTGCTGAAGACCTCGAAGAACGAAGACGAATTCATCCTGGCCGGCCTGGTCCTGGTGCGCCAGCGGCCGGGCACCGCCTCGGGCGTCGTGTTCGTCACCATCGAGGACGAGCACGGCATCGCCAACCTCGTGGTCTGGCCAAAAGTCTTCGAGGCCCATCGCCGCATCGTCATGGGCTCGCGCCTGCTCGGCGTGCGCGGCCACATCCAGCGCGAGGGGCTGGTGATCCATCTCGTCGCCGAGGAGCTTTGGGACTGGTCGGCCGAGCTCGATTCCATCTCCGAGATCGACGAGGACTTCCGGCTGGTCCACGGCCGCGGCGACCAGGTACGCTCCGACCGCCCCGACCCGCGCACCCATCTGCCGGTTCCCGAGGCCAACGCCACGCGCCACCGCGTCAAGAAGCCTCCGTCCAAGGGCTACGACCGCAGCCGCATCCATCTCGACCGGCCCAAGATCAAGATCGCCTCGCGCGATTTTCACTAGAGAGACTAAGCTGCTTTGCGCTCTCCCGAATACAGCTTCTTGACCTTGAGTCGCGATGCCCGCCGCGAGGCGTGCCACAGATCATATTCCATCTGCATGCCGAGCCACGTCTCGGGGGCTGCGAGCCGATGTGCAGACTCGCAGCAAAGCCGGCTCGTGTGGTCAGATCACGCGATCGAGAATCGATACTGCCGTTCATTCTCGACATGTCACCGGCGAATCTCGCGGCCGGTTTTGGCATCCATCGCATCATCCAGTGCGTCAATGATTTAACGATGATGAATAAGCTCGTCGAGAGGTCACAGTCTCGTCGCCTCGTCGATCAGTTCCTGGGCGGCGATGTCCAGCAGCTCGTCCTCGGCGGTGCCGTCGAGCACGCGCTCCTTGCCGATCTCCAGCAGCACCGGCACGGCCAGCGGCGAGATGCGATCGAGCCTTCGGTAGTCGATGCGGCCCTTGGCGCGGCGCAACAGCTCGCCCAGGCGGCGCACGTCGGCCAGCTGCCAGGCGGCGTCCTGGCGGGTGGCACGCAGGAGGATGTGGTCAGGCTCGTGCTTGCGCAGCGCGTCGTAGATCAGGTCGGAGCTGAAGGTGACCTGGCGGCGCGATTTCTCCTCGCCCGGGAAACGGCGCTCGATCAGGCCGGCGATCACCGCGACGTTGCGGAACGAGCGACGCAGCATGGTCGATTCGTCCATCCAGGCTTCCAAGTCGTCGCCCAGCATGTCCTCGTCGAACAGCTGGTCGAGCTGCGCCTTGGTGGGTGGACGCAGGCCCCAGATGCCGAGCACATAGTCGGTGGCGACGAAGCCCAGCGGCCTGAGGCCCATGCGCTCCATGCGCCGGGTGAGCAGCATGCCCAGCGTCTGGTGCGCGTTCCTGCCCTCGAAGCAGTAGGCGACGATGAACTGCTTGGCACCGCGCGGAAACCCCTCGATCAGCAAGCGATTGCTCGCCGGCAAGGTGGAGCGGATGCGCTGCACGCGCAGCCATTCGCGCACCTCGGGCGGCAGCTTGGGATGCCGCGACGGATCCTGCAGGATGCCGCGCACCCGCTCGGCCAGGAACGTGGAGAGCGGCAAGCGGCCGCCGCCATAGGCCGGCACCTTGGGATCGCCGCCGGTCGCGAGCGAGCATTGGGCTATCAGTTCCTTGACGCCCTCGAAGCGCAACATGCGGCCGCCGAAAACGAAGGTGTCGCCCGGCACCAGGCCCTGGATGAAGGACTCCTCGACCTCGCCCAGGATGGGGCCACGCCGCAGCTTCACCTTGATCAGCGGCAGTTCGACGATGGTGCCGACATTCATGCGAAACTGCCGCGCCACCAACGGCGAGGCCAGCATCCAGCGCCCGTCCGGCAGCTGCTTCAGCCGGTGCCAGCGCTCGTAGGCCGCGAGCGCGTAACCGCCGGTGGCGACGAAATCGAAAGTGTCGTCGAAGTCCTTGCGCGGCAGCTCGCGGTAGGGCTGCGTCGTCAGCACCTCCTCGTAGAGCTCGTCGCGGTCGATCGGCTGGGCGCAGGCGCAGCCGACGATGTGCTGGGCCAGCACGTCGAGGCAGGCCGGCCGTGGCGGATCGCCGTCGAGTTCGCGCGCCTCGACGGCTTCGAGGGCCGCCAGCGATTCCAGCACCTCGAAACGGTTGGCCGGGGCGATCATGGCGCGGCTGGGCTCGTCCAGCCGATGGTTGGCGCGACCGATCCTCTGCATCAGGCGGCTCACGCCCTTGGGCGCGCCCATCTGGATCACCAGGTCGACGTCGCCCCAGTCGATGCCGAGGTCGAGCGAGGAGGTTGCCACGACGGCGCGCAGCTTGCCGGCGGCCATCGCCGCCTCGACCTTGCGGCGCTGCTCGACGGCGAGCGAGCCGTGATGCAGGCCGATCGCCAGGTTCTCCTCGTTGATGCGCCACAGCCGGTCGAACACCAGCTCGGCCTGGGCGCGCGTGTTGACGAACACGATCGAGGTCTTGTGCTGGCGGATGATGTTGTAGACCTCAGGCACGGCGTGGTGGCCCATGTGACCGCCCCACGGCAGGCGCTCCTGGGCGTCGATGATGCTGACGACCGGCTGCGCCCCGGGTTCGCCTTGCACGATCTCGACCTCGTCCTTCACCGCCAGGAACTCCGCCATGCCCGGCGGATCGGCGACCGTGGCCGACAGGCCGACGAAGCGCACCTGCGGCGCCAAGGTGGCGACGCGGGCCAGGCAAAGCGCCAGGTGATGGCCGCGCTTGCTGGTGGCGAAGGAATGCAGCTCGTCGATGATCACGCAGCGGAGGCTGGCGAAGAACTGCATGGCGTCGGGGTAGCTCAGCAGCAGCGCCAACGACTCCGGCGTGGTCATCAGGAGATCGGGCGGCCGCTCGCGCTGGCGCAGCCGCCGGCTCTGCGGCGTGTCGCCGGTGCGGCTTTCCGCGCGCACGGGCAGAGCCATCTCGGCAATCGGCATCTCGAGGTTGCGGCGGATGTCGGTGGCCAGCGCCTTGAGCGGCGAGATGTAGAGCGTGTGCAGCTCGCCCTTGCCCTTCTTGTGGGCGAGGTCGCGGCCGGCCAGCCGCCGCTCGGTGAGCTCGATCAATGACGGCAGGAAGCCCGCCAGGGTCTTGCCGCCGCCGGTCGGGGCGATCAGGAGCGCGCTCTTGCCCTGCCGGGCGAGGTCGATCAGCGCGAGCTGGTGCGGCCGCGGCGCCCATCCGCGGCTCTCGAACCAGCGTGAAAACAGGTCGGGAAGACCTATATCTCGCCGGTAGGATGCATCAGCTTCAATGACCGACACAATCGATCCTCGCTCCTGGCTCTACCCGACGCCGCGCGGCCTCTACTGCAAGCCCGGAGACTTTTACATCGATCCGGCGGTGGCGGTCCCGCGCGCCGTGGTCACCCATGGCCACGGCGATCATGCCCGGCCCGGGCATCGCGCCGCGCTCGCCACGCCCGAGACGCTGGCGATCATGCGCACGCGCTTCGAAGGCATGCCCGACACCAGCCAGCAGCCGCTGAAATATGGCGAAAGCGTGCGAATCGGCGACGTGGATGTCGAACTGGCCCCCGCCGGGCACATCCTGGGCTCGGCGCAAGCAGTGCTGGCATTCAAGGACCAGCGCATCGTCGTGTCGGGCGATTTCAAGCGCCGGCCCGATCCGACCTGCCCGCCCTTCGAGCCAATCCCCTGCGATGTCTTCATCACCGAGGCCACGTTCGCCCTGCCCGTCTTCCACCATCCCTCCGACATGGGCGAGATCGGCAAGCTTCTGCGCTCGGTCGCGACCTTCCCCGAACGTACGCACTTGGTGGGCGTCTACGCCCTCGGCAAGTGCCAGCGCGTCATCAAGCTTCTGCGCGCGGCGGGTTGGGACAAGCGGATCTGGTTGCACGGCAGCCTGATGGCGCTCTGCAAGCTCTACCAGGAGCAGGGCGTCGATCTCGGCGACATCGCCCACGCGTCCGACGCCATCCTGGAAAACTTTCGCGGCGCCATCGTGCTCTGCCCGCCCTCGGCCCTCGCCGACCGCTGGTCGCGGCGCTTTGCCGATCCGGTGCCCGCGGTGTGCTCGGGCTGGATGAGGGTGCGGGCGCGCGCCCGCCAGAGCGGCGCCGAGCTGCCGCTGATCATCTCCGACCATGCCGACTGGCCCGAACTCTGCCAGACGCTGAAAGACGTCGGCGCACCCAAGGTGTGGGTGACGCATGGCCGCGAGGAGGCCCTGGTCCACATGGCCCGCTCGCTCGGCATCGATGCCGAGGCGCTGCACCTCGCCGGCCGCGAGGAAGAAGGCGCCTGATGCAGGCCTTCGCCGCCCTGCTCGATGCGCTCTCCTACCAGCCGGCCCGCAACGCCAAGCTGCGGCTGATCGAGACGTATCTGAAAGAGACGCCCGATCCCGACCGCGGCTGGGCGCTGGCGGCGCTGACCAGCGGGCTCGACTTCCCCGCGGCCAAGCCCGCCCTGCTGCGCGGCTTCGGCGAGGACAAGATCGGGCTAGAACTGTTCCATCTCTCCTACGACTATGTCGGCGATCTCGCCGAGACGCTGTCGCTGATCTGGGAGACCGATCCCAGTGCCGGTCCGCCGCCGACCTTGGGCGAGGTCGTGGACACGCTGCAGACCGCCACAAAGATGCAGACCCCGGCGATTCTCAAGCGCTGGCTCGACTCGCTCGATGCGACGGGGCGTTGGGCCTTGCTGAAGCTCTTGACCGGCGCACTGCGCGTCGGCGTGTCAGCTCGGCTCGCCAAGCAGGCCGTCGCCAATATCGGCAATCAGCCGGTCGATGCCGTGGAAGAGATCTGGCACGGCCTCTCGCCGCCCTACCGGCCCCTGTTCGACTGGCTGCTGCACGATGCACCCCGGCCCAGCAGCAATGCCGGCGGCGCCTTCCTGCCGCCGATGCTGGCCAATCCCATCGAGCGCGCCGAGCTCGACGCGTTCGATCCGACGCACTTCCGCGCCGAATGGAAGTGGGACGGCATCCGCGTCCAGGTCGCCGCGTCGGGCGGCATCAAGAGGCTCTACAGCCGCGCCGGCGAGGATGTGTCAGCGGCCTTCCCCGACGTCATCGAGGCGATCGACTTCGAGGGCGTGTTCGACGGCGAGCTTCTGGTCCGTCGCGAGGAGACCGTGGCGCCGTTCAACGACCTGCAGCAGCGGCTCAACCGCAAGGTCGTGACGCCCAAGATGCTGAAGGACCATCCTGCGCACGTGCGGCTCTACGATGTGCTGTGGCTGGAAGGCGAGGACCTGCGCGCGCTGAGCTTCGACCAGCGCCGCGCCCGGCTGGAGGCCTGGAACGCGGAAAAGTCCCGGTCGCGCTTCGACGTCTCTCCGCTGGTGGTCTTCACCGACTGGGCCCATCTCGCCCAGTTGCGCGAGCAGATGACCAGCGACGGCATCGAGGGACTGATGCTGAAGCGCGGCGACAGCGCCTATCTCGCCGGCCGCCCCAAGGGCCCGTGGTTCAAGTGGAAGCGCGATCCCATGCTGGTCGACTGCGTGCTGATGTACGCCCAGCGCGGCCACGGCAAGCGCAGCTCCTTCTACTCCGACTTCACCTTCGGCTGCTGGCGCGAGGTTTCGGGCAAGCGCGAGCTGGCGCCCGTCGGCAAGGCCTATTTCGGCTTCACCGACGAGGAGCTGCGCTGGCTCGACAAGTGGGTTCGCGACCATACGACCAACCGCTTCGGGCCGGTCCGCGAGGTGTCGCCCGGGCTGGTCCTGGAGATCGCCTTCGACGGCATCGCCCGCTCGACCCGCCATAAATCGGGGCTGGCCATGCGATTCCCGCGAATCAATCGCATCCGGACCGACAAACCGGCCGCCGAAGCCGACACAATAGATAATCTCCTCAAGCTCTTAGGCCCGGCAGGGCTCGAAAAGCCCGCCGAAAGTGCCTATGTTACGGCACCATGATCGATCCGTTCGGCCGGCATATTTCCTATCTGCGCGTCTCTGTGACGGACCGCTGCGACTTCCGCTGCGTCTATTGCATGGCCGAGGACATGACCTTCCTGCCCAAGGCGGAGGTGCTGTCGCTCGAGGAGCTGGAGCGGCTGTGCTCGGCCTTCGTGCGCCGCGGCGTCAAGAAGCTGCGTCTCACCGGCGGCGAGCCGCTGGTGCGCAAGAACGTGATGTCGCTGATCAAGGGCCTGGGCCGCCATCTCGACAGCGGCGCGCTCGAGGAGCTCACCCTCACCACCAACGGCAGCCAGCTTGCCAAGTACGCCAAGGATCTGGCCGCGGTCGGCGTGAAGCGTCTCAACGTGTCGATGGACACGCTCGACAGGGACAAGTTCCGCGAGCTGACGCGCTGGGGCGATCTCGACCAGGTGATGCGCGGCATCGACGCCGCCCAGAACGCCGGGCTGCACATCAAGATCAACGCGGTGGCGCTGCGTGGCGTCAACGACATGGAATTCGACGAGCTGATCCGCTGGACCCACGGCCGCGGCATGGATCTCACCCTGATCGAGGTCATGCCGATGGGCGAGATCGGCGATGCGGCGCGGCTCGACCAGTACCTGCCGCTGTCGCTGGCCCGCGCCGAGCTCGCCAAGCACTTCACCTTGACCGAGACCGACTATCGCACCGGCGGTCCGGCGCGCTACTTCAAGGTCGAGGAGACCGGCGGGCGGCTGGGCTTCATCACGCCGCTCACCCATAATTTCTGCGAAAGCTGCAATCGCGTGCGGCTCACCTGCACCGGCACGCTCTACATGTGCCTGGGCCAGGAGGACGCAGCCGATCTTCGCGCACCCTTGCGCGCGTCGGAAAGCGACGAGCTTCTCGACCAGGCGATCACCGAGGCGATCGCACGCAAACCCAAGGGCCACGACTTCATCATCGATCGCCGCCACAACGGCCCGGCCGTGCCGCGCCACATGAGCGTGACGGGCGGCTGATGACGCTTCCTCCCCATCGTCATCGATGGGGAGGTGTCCGCGAAGCGGACGGAGGGGTCATAGGCATCAGCACTGCTGCTCATGACCCCTCCGCCGGCGTATGACGCCGACACCTCCCCAGCTTCGCTGGGGAGGAAAAGTTTTAAGCCTCCGGTCCTGCCTTCGTATCCGCCGTCTTGATCTGCGCCCGCCGCACCGCTTCGCGGTGCGAGATGTACATGGCGCTGGCGAAGATCACCGCCGCGCCGACGAAGGTCCAGACGTCGGGCGACTGAACGAACAGGAAGTATCCGAGCAGCGTGTTCCAGATCAGCGACAGGAAGCCGATCGGCTGCAGCAGCGTGATGTCGGCAAGCTGGTAGCCGCGTTGCTGGCAGATGTGGCCCATCGTGCCGGCGGCGCCGGCGGCGATGAACCACAAAAGATCGACCCAGCTCGGCGTCTGCCAGAACCAGATGGCAAGCGGCGCGGCGCAGACCACGATCACGATGTTCTGCCAGATGACGATGGTGCTGGCCGAATCGGTCCTCGCCAGTGCCTTGGAGATCAGGTTGGAGGCCGAGAAGATCGGCGTCGAGACCAGGATGCAGATGACGCCGAGGTGAAGCGCCGAGAAGCCCGGGCGGATGATGATCATGGCGCCGATGAAGCCGACGATGACGGCAAGCCAGCGCCTGAGTCGCACGTCCTCGGCCAGGAACAGCGCCGCGCCGATGGTGACGAAGATCGGGCCGGTGAAGCCCAGCGCCGTGATCTCGGCCAGCGTGGTGAGCGGCAGGGCCACGAACCACAGCATCATGCCGACGGTATGGATGGCGCCGCGCGAAATGTGCAGGCCGAGCCGGTTGGTGTGCAGCGAGCGGTAGGGCCCCAGGCGGATCAGCAGCGGCAGCAGGAACATGGCGCCGAACAGGTAGCGCAGGAACGCCATGACGTAGGGATTGAGGTGCTGCGAGGGGATCAGCGTGAAGACGTTGAGCAGCGCGAACACCACCCCGGAGAGGCCGACCCAAATGATTCCACGAAGATTGGGCGGCAGCGCCAACCAGCGAGCGACAAGAGAAGACACGCCGAGACTATGTCACGACGTGTGAACCATCGCACCCTTGCCGATATTCTTGTTCCGCGACTCTAAGCCTCGCCGACCGCCTCGCCGTCGGTCTGCACCGTCGGGACGACGTAGGCGCCGTCTCGCAGCTCGGAGACACGCCCGACCAGCTCCTCGATATAGGGATCGTGGATGTGGAGCGCGCGGGCGTGAGCGGCGGTATTGGCGAGGTAGTCGCGGCAGGCACCGCGGCGGCCTTCGGCAAAGGCGATGTGATGCGCCGCCCGCTCGATCGGCAGGTCGCCGCAATACTGGCAGTGCGCGGTGTCGACGACGAAGGTGATGGCGGTGACGGTGCGGCCGTCGCGCAGCGTCGTGGGGATCCAGGCGGGCTGGTAGATGCCGGCCAGCATCTCGCGATTCCACAGAAGACCGAGCTCGCTCTCGACCTGCTGGGGCGCCAGTCGATAGGCGATGCCCTCGCAAGCCCCGCCCTGTTCGAGCGCCAGCATCAGGCCGGGCAGCTCGGGCGTGCCGCGGCCCATCGGCATCCAGAAGCAGAAGGAACGGCGCCAGCCGTCGACGCGGCAGGGCTGCTGCTCGGCGAACTCGATGGCCGGATTCCACATCAGCGAGCCGTAGGCGAAGACCCAGAGCTCCTCGCCGGGCTGATGACGCGCCATCGCCGTCTTGAAGCGCGCCTCGCGCTCCGCACCCGAGAGGAAGAAGTGGTAACCGGCCTTGTGGGCATCCGCGACGATCTGGTCGACGTTCTCTGACGTCAGGTCTTCGCGCTTGAGCACGACCGAAGCCTCAGACGCCGTACACGATGGACATGGTCTCGGCGACGCACGCCGGACGCTCCTGTCCTTCGATCTCGATGGTGACCTGGTTGGTCAGCCGCACGCCACCCTTGTCCATCGGGTCTGCGGCGAGAAGCTTGGCCCGGGCGCGTACGCGCGAACCCGCCGGCACCGGACTGGTGAAGCGCACCTTGTTGCAGCCGTAGTTGATGCCGTTGCGCACGTTGTTGATGTGCGAGATCTGATGGTTGAGCATCGGGATCAAGGACAAAGTCAAAAAGCCATGGGCGATGGTCTTGCCGCCTGGCATGTCCTTCTTGGCCCGCTCGACGTCGACGTGAATCCACTGGTGATCACCGGTCGCCTCGGCGAACTGGTTGATCCTGTCCTGCGAAACCTCGACCCAGTCGCTAACCCCAATTTCCTGGCCCACGTATTTGTGCATTTCGTTC
>DATGZZ010000087.1:0-7507 GCA_035296945.1 Reyranella sp. | reverse complement strand
AGATCGCCGGTGAAGCGGACCTTCGCCGTCTCGAAACCGGCATAGGCCGAGACCGGCGCGCCGGTGTGACGGCGGCAGCTCTGGCAATGGCAGTAGCCCGTCCACTTGGGCGGACCCCCGGCCGTGAAGCGGACAGCTCCCCAAAGGCAGCGGCCTTCCCTCATGTCATCCTCCTCCAGGTCGGGGCCCAGTATAGCGGGCGCGCGGCCGGATCAAGGCAGCATGCGCGGACTGCTCCAGTGAATGGGCGATCCAGCCCACCGTGCGGCCCAGCAGGAAGAGGGCCAGCGCCGAGTCCTTGGGCAGGCCGAGCACGCGCTCGACCACGACGGTGGTGAAATCGACGTTGGGCTTGCGGTCGATCAGGCGTTCGCCGGCAACGGCCAGCCGCTCGGCGAAGGCGAGTTCGGGCGAGTTCGGCACGGCCTCGCGCAGCAGGGCGAACAGCGTCGCCGCACGGACATCGCCGTCGGGATAGAGCTGATGGCCGAACCCCGGGATGTAGATGCGGTCGCGCACGCGTTGCACCAGCTCGCCGTCGAGGTCGCGGGTCTTCTTCAGGTCGTCGAACAGCGAGGCGACGCGCCGGGTCAATCCGCCGTGGCGGGGGCCGTTGAGGGCCGCGAGGCCTGCCATGGTGGCGCCGTAGAGATTGGCGCCGGTCGAGGCGACGACGCGCGCGGCGAAGGCCGAGGCATTGAACTCGTGATCCGCCGACAGGACCAGCGCCGCGCGCAAAAGCGGTGCGTGCGCCGGCGGCACCTTCCAGGCTGTAGCAAGCTCCTGGTGGATGGGGAGCGCCGACAGCGGGCGCGCCGTCACCGCCGCGGTCAGCAGGCGCAGCACACGCACGCCGGTCTCGAGCATCGCGCCGCGGTCTTCGACCCAGCTCGGGTGATCCAGCGCGGCGGCCGCCGGCAGGACGACGAGGCAGCGGTCGACCGGCCCCAGGGTCGCCGCGGCCAGCCAGGCGCGGCGCAGCGCGGTGGTCATCGGCGGCAGGTTGTCTGCGGTGAAGGGGCGCTCGTCGCAGTCCCACAGGAGCCGCGCCACATCTTCAAGCGAGGCGCTGCGCGCCAGCTCGGCGGCATCGCGGCCGCGATAGTAGAGGCGGTTGTTCTCGATCAGGGTGAGGGACGATTCGAGCACAGGTGTGCCGAAATCGAGCGCGTGGTTGGCGATCGATTCAGCCTTGCGCCCGACATCGCGCCGTCGCTTCAGCCGCGCGATGTCGTCGGCGCGATAGCGCCGTTCGCGCCGGCCATCGACAGGCTCGGAGCGCAGCAGGCCGCGGCTGACATAAGCGTAGAGCGTGGCTGCCGACACGCCCAGCCGTCGCGCTGCTTCCCGTGAACTCAGCAATTCATTCGCCATGGCATTATATTGATCAATATAATCAAGATTGACAATACATTTTGACGATCCGACCTTGGCCGCGATAGCGGGAAAGGGAATCCAAATGTTGCTGACACGGGTGGATAGCGGCCTCGACGGTGTGGTCGTGGCCGACACGGCGATGAGCGAGGTCGATGGCGAAGCTGGCCGGCTGATCGTGCGCGGCCATACGATCGAGGCGCTAACGGCGACGCGTGGCTTCGAAGGCGTCGCGGCCCTCTTGTGGGAGGGCTATGCCGAAGGCGGCGGCGATGAGGCCGCTGTCGCCGCGGGCCTGGCGGCGGCCCGCGTAAAAGCCTTCGCTGAGGTGCCCAAGCTCCTGGCCGCGACGCGTGGTCTCAATCCGGTCGAGGCGCTGCGCGTCGGCATCGGCATGCTGCCCGACGGCAACAAGACGCCGCATCACTTCCTGGTGTGCGGCGCCATGCCGGTGTTCCTGGCCGCGCTGCTCGCCGCCGAGAAGTCGATGGCGCCGATCGCGCCCGACCCGTCGCTCACGACGGCGCAGGATTTCCTGCGTATGGTGCGCGGCCAGCGCGCCGGCACGGTGTTCGAGAAGGCGCTCGACACCTACCTCGCCACCATCACCGATCACGGCTTCAACGCCTCGACCTTCACCGCCCGCGTCGTCGCCTCGACGCATGCCGGCCTGATCTCCTCGGTGCTGGCGGCGCTCTGCGCGCTCAAGGGGCCGCTACATGGCGGCGCGCCCGGGCCGGTGCTCGACATGCTGGACGAGATCGGCGAGGCGGCACGCGCCGAGGCGTGGTTCGACGACGCCTTCGCCAAGGGCACCACCCTGATGGGCTTCGGCCATCGCATCTACAAGGTGCGCGATCCGCGGGCCGACGTGCTCAAGGCCGCCGTCGCCACCTTGCCGGCGACGGCCGGGCGGCTCGCCTATGCGTCGGCCGTCGAGCAGGGCGCCATCGCCGCCCTGCGTCGCCACAAGCCCGGCCGGCGGCTCGACACCAACGTCGAGTACTACACCGCGCTCCTGCTCGAGGCTCTGGAGATCCCGCGCAGCGCCTTCACGGCCCTGTTCGCGGTCGGCCGCACCGCCGGCTGGTGCGCCCACATCTTCGAGCAGGAGAAGGGCGGCCGCATCATCCGCCCGCAGTCGAACTATGTGGGGCCGCGGCCTTCATGATTCCCGCCCCCGTCTTACGGGGCAGGGTTAGGGAGGGGGAAACCCCAATGGCGATCGTTGAAAATTTCAGATCTGAAATCGGCCCGGACCGCGACTGAGGCTTTCCCCCTCCGGCCCTTCGGGCCACCCGAGCGTTTGGCCGCGCAGCGGCCAAACGCGTGCCCGTAAGACCGGGGAGGCAGGACTATTGTCTCTTCTTCACCGCCGACCCGCGCCAAGTGCGGGCGCGCGTGCCGGCGGCGTCGAATACCCAGACGATGACGTCGATGCCGTCCGGCAGGAAACGCGCCGTGAAGTGACGGCGCCAGAAGCTGCCGTCGGCATGGGTGAACAATGCCTCGACACTGAACAGGTCGCGTCGCACCGTGAGCGTGGCCGAACGTGGCGATGGGTGTGCCTCCGACGATGCCAGCAGGGCCACGCCATCGACCAGGGTGCCGAAGCGCAGCAGCTCGCCGCGCTCGGCCGTTTGCATGGGCCCGCCATCGATGCGCAGCCACAGCTCCGCAACGCTGTCGATCGCGTGGATGTCGAACTGGACAGCAAAGGCACTGCGGTCGTCACGGTCGACGTTGGGCGACGACGGCGGCGGGTAGATGTCCTCGAGCGGGATCGAGCGGTAGAAGCGAAGCGTGCCGGCATAGGCGCCGAGCCAGTCCGGCCATGGCGAATACTGCGCATGCGCCGCCATCGGCGGCAGCAGTGCCGGAACCGCGCCGAACAGGGCGCGCCGACCGATCATTTCGCGCGGCCGGCCACGACGTTGAGGTCGATCGTCACCTCGTTGGCGACCTGGCCGGTGGCGGCCCATTCGTTCTGGCCGACGCCGTAGTCGAGCCGTTTGATGATGAGCCGGCCACGCGCCGTTCCGCGTTGGCGGCCAGGCTGGGCCGGATCGTCGACGATGGTGAGGGTGAAGGGCAGTACGACGTCGCGCGTGACGTCGCGGAGGGTGAGCTTGCCGCGCGCCTCGTAGCGCTCGCCGCTGCCCGAGATCGAGGTCGCGACGAAGCGCGCCTCGGGGAACTTCTGGACGTCGAGGAAGTTCGGGCCCTTCATCAGCGAATCGACGTCGCGGTTGTTGGCCGAGACCGGGCGCGTGTCGATCTTGATGTCGATGCGCGCGGTGGCGAGCGCGGCGGGATCGAGCACGATCTCGCCCGTCCAGGTCGGGAAGCGGCCGCTCACGATCGAGCCCACCTGGGCGACGCTGAAGGTGATGGCGCTCGCCTTGGGATCGACCGTCCAGGGATCCTGCGGTCCCGCCAGCGATGGCAACGGCAACAGCAGCAGGCAGGCGAGAGCGAACCAGGAGCGCATCAGCTTCCTCCGAACGGCCACATGCGGCGGAACACGCCGTCACGGCGCAGCACATCGTGGTGTATGACGGCGGCGACGTGAAGGATCAGCACAGCGATCAGCAACCGCGATAGAACATAGTGCGTGGTCTTGAGCGCCTCGAACAGGGCCTGGTCGCGCGGCACCAGGTCGGGCAACGGCACGATGCCGAACCAGATGACGCTCACGCCGGCGGCCGAGCTCATGAACCAGCCGGTGATCGGCATGGCGAGCAGCAGCACCAGCAGCGCCCAGTGCGCGATCGGCGCCAGCACGGCCTGCCAGCGCACGATCGTGCCGGGAAGGGGCGGCGGCGGATGGCGCCAGCGCCAGAGCAGCCGGCCGACCGTCAGCAGCAGCACGGCGAGCCCGACCCATTTGTGCCAGTTGTAGGCATGGAGCTTGGTGAAGCCGAGCGGCAGGCCGGTCATCCAGAGGCCGACGCCCAGCATGCCGATCACCGCGAGCGCGGTGATCCAGTGCAGCGCCTGCGCGGCGGGATGATAGGTGGGCCCTTGAGGCATCTCTAAAGTGGCGCTTCCTCCCCAGCTTCGCTGGGGAGGTGTCGGCGTCTTACGCCGACGGAGGGGTCATGAGCATCAGCCGTGGTGCTCATGACCCCTCCGCCCGCTGCGCGGGCACCTCCCCTTCGCGGATTCCGCGAAGGGGAGGAATGATGAGGCGGTTCCACTAACGTGCGCGTTCGGGCTCGCGACGCTCCTCGTAGGTCTCGAAGAAGCGGCGGCCGCTGCCGCGCTGGTTCTCGTAGATCGAGCCCTGATGATCGGCCGGCGGCAGTGGCATGCGGATGGGAGCGGCCACGACGCGCGGCTCGATGGTCGGTTCGCCCAGCACCATGCGGCCGTTGAATTCCTCGAAGTTCGCCACGCCCAGCAGTGGCCAGGCGTCGGCGGCGGTGTATTCGTGCAGCAGCAGGCGGCGCTGGCGGTTGGATCGGTTGAGCGCCGAGCCGTGCACCAGGCGCACGTGGTGGATGGTCATCGATCCGGCCGGGCCCATCAGCGGCACGGCCTTGTCGAAGTCGATGGCGCAGGCATCGGGGCTCATGGCGCCGCAGAAGCGGCCGTCGGCGTGGTGATCGTAGGTCGGGCCGCGGTGGCTGCCGGGGATCACCATCAGCGGGCCGTTGTCCATGTCGCAATCGTCGAGATAGATGCCGGTCGCCAGCACGTCGTCGTTGGTATGGGGATAGAAGGCCCAGTCCTGGTGCCATTCGACCGGTGAGCCGTAGCCGGCAGACTTCATGTTGAGCTTGCCGCCGTGCTGGCGGATCGCCGGCCCCAGGAGCTGCGCCAGGATCGACGTGATCTTGGGATCGCGGGCCAGCGCATGGAAGAAGGCGTAGCGCTTGAAGATTGCCGGTTTCAGCCGCCGCACGCGCGGCAGCGCCGCGCTGTGCGTGGGCTCGAGATCATAGAGATCGTCGTTGGCCGAAACGCCGCGCGCTTCGCCAACGATGCGGTCGGTAAGGTCGCGCAGCTCGGCGAGCTGCTCGCTCTCGATCAGGCGCGGGATCACCAGATAGCCGTCGCGCCGATAAGTCTCGATCTGCTGGTCTGTGAGCATGCCGATCAGCATAGCACGGTCCGCCGGCTTGGCCGATAATCACGCCATGGCGATCCATGCTCTTTTTCCGACGCTGATCTACCGAGAATCGATCGCCGGGCCGGACCAGCGCCGGCTCAACCAGGACTTGGCCGACGAATGCCGTTCGCTCGCCGCCTCGGATGCGGCGGGTCGGCGCTGGTCAGCCAAGCACTATCTCGGCGGCTACACGTCCTACGGCTCGCTCGACCGCCTGCATCTTGTTTCGTCGCTGTTCGGCCGCCTGCGCCGGCGCATCGATCGGCACGCCAAGGCCTTCGCCCGCTCGCTGCACTATGACTTGGCCGGCCGGTCGCTCGCCATGACCGATTGCTGGGCCAATGTCATGCCGGCGGGCGTGGTGCATTCCCTGCATCTCCATCCCACGTCCTTCATCAGCGGCACCTATTACGTGGAAGTGCCCACGGGTGCCGGCGCGCTCAAGTTCGAGGATCCGCGGCTTGGCCTGCACATGGCGACGCCGCCGCGCCGCGCCGATGCGCCCAAGAGCTTTCACTCCTTCGTGAGCCTGCCGGCCAAGGCGGGCGATCTGGTCCTGTTCGAGAGCTGGCTGCGCCACGAAGTGCCGCCGGCGCGCTTCTCTGGCGAGCGCATCTCGATTAGCTTCAACTATGGGTGGGCGGCAAAAGTCCGCCGCTGAATGGGACCTCACATGCGCGCTCTTCTTGCCTTCGTCAGTCTGCTCGCGGCGGCCGGCACGGCCTCGGCCGACCAGGAGCTGCCGATCTTCGACGCCCACATGCACTACAGCCACGATGCCTGGGAGGTCGTGCCGCCCCAGCAGGTGGTCGAGATCCTGAAGAAGGCCGGGGTCAAGCGCGCCATGGTGTCGAGCTCGAACAACGAGGGCACCAAGATGCTGCAAGATGCAGCACCCTCGGTGATCGTGCCCGAGCTCAGGCCCTATCGCTCGCGCGGCGAGCTGTCGACCTGGGCCAAGGATCCGACGATCATTCCCTTCCTCGAGGAGATGCTCGGCAAGCGCAAGTACGTGGCGATCGGCGAGTTCCACATCTACGGCGCCGACGCCGACCTGCCCAACATGCGCAAGGTGGTCGAGCTCGCCAAGAAGTACGGGCTCTATCTGCATTCGCATTCCGATGCCGACGCCGTGGCGCGTCATTTCCAGCAGGATCCGACCGCGCGCGTGCTGTGGGCGCATTCGGGCTTCGAGCGGCCGGAGAAGGTGCGCGAGATGCTGCGCCGCTATCCCAACCTGTGGTGCGATCTTGCCTTCCTCACCTCGCACGCTTCGAACGGCAAGGTGGCGCCGGGCTGGCGCGAGGCCTTCCTGGAGTTCCCCGATCGCTTCGTGGTCGGCACCGACACCTTTACGCCCGAGCGGTGGCACTACGTCGTCGAGCACGCGCGCTGGTCGCGCCAGTGGCTCAGCGACCTGCCGCCAGACGTGGCGCGCAAGATCGCCTACGAGAACGGTGACCGCCTATTCGATAGCAAGCTCGGCGGCGGGCAATGAGGCTGCTGGCAGCCCTCATCACGCTGATCGCCGTTCCGGCCTGGGCGGACTGCCCGCTCGACCTCGGGCGCGGCACCGGGCTGGTGATTTTCTCCAGCCACTATCTGGTGGCTTTCCGGCCTGATCCTATGCGTATCGAGATCGGCGAGCCGTTCTCGCTGCTGTTCAACGTCTGCACCAAGAACGACAAGCCGGCCGAGCTGGTGGCGATCGACGCCCAGATGCCCGAGCACAAGCACGGCATGAACTATCGGCCGACCATCGTGTCCCTGGGTGCGGGACGCTATCGCGTCGACGGCATGGTCTTCCACATGCCCGGCCGCTGGGAGCTCGCCATCGACGTGCGCGCCGGCGAGGAGAGCGAGCGGCTGAGCCATGAGTTGATCGTGAAGTGAACCGCTGGCTGCTCGGTGCGGTGCTGGCGGCGCTTGCGGCGTCAGGGGCGCTTGCAGCGCCCGCTGTCGCGCAGGCGCCGCTGCCATGGTCGGACGACGAGGTGAAGGCGATCGCCCGGCACGGGC
>DATGZZ010000086.1:0-3710 GCA_035296945.1 Reyranella sp. | reverse complement strand
ATGGCGAGCGTGCTCAGCCAGCGTCGGCCGATGGTCGTGTCGTCGATCCACAGTATGGCGACGTTCCTGCGCTGGTCGTTCGCGCCGCCGGCGCGCGACGCCAATGTCTCGTAGACCAGGTCGATCGTGGGGGTCTCGGGCTTCTTGAATTTCTCCAGCGCCGCGCTGATCGACTTTTGCAGCTGCGCGGCGCTCAGTTCCACCCATGCCTCGGGACGGCTGCGCTGGACGAACGGTCCGACACCCTCCTTCTCACCGCAATCGGCGAACCGTTCGCAGCGCCGCACGCGCATCAGGCGCATGTGCTCGCTGTCATCGGGGACGTAGCCTTCGGCATTCAGGCCGGCGAGCACGGCATAACGCGTACGCCGCCGCGTTTCCTCACCGCCGACCAGGGCGGCACCGGGCACCATTGCGGCGATGACGGTCAAGCCTTTCGGATTCTCTCCGAAGAATTCTTTGAGGCCGTTGGCATCCGATGGCGGCCGGCAGCCGGGACCGGTGCGCGGCGCGGCGGTCGATCCGCTGTCGGCGCAGCGTTCGCGGTAGCGCGCCAGGGCGGTCAATGGGTCTTCCCACAAGCGCGCATCGACCGGCGGTTCGGCCCGATGCGGACGCTTGGCCGTGTCGGTCTCGGCCTGGCGCAAGAGCTCGAAACCCTGCGGGCCAAGAAACGTGGTGGTCAGGAACAACGCGACGACCGCCAGCCCGGCGAAAGGAAAAGACGTCGAGCGATCGTCTGCCATCGCAACTGCCCCCTGACGACGATTCCAAGGTTATGCTCAACAGCAAGTTGAGTCACGGGGCGTGCCGAATTTGTTACAGGCGATTATAGGCCTTGAACCACTCCACGAACTTCGGGATGCCCTCCCCCACCGAAACCTTGGGCACCCACCCGAAATCGCGGGTGGTGTCGGATATGTCGGCGGCGGTTTCCTGCATGTCGAACGGATCGCCGGGCTTGAGCTCGACCTTGGCCTCGCGGCCCAGCGCCTTCTCGAACAGCGAGACGACGTGGACGATGTCCTCGCTGCGCGCGGCGCCGAGATTGTAGAGACGGTGGCTTGCTGCCTCGGCCGGCTTGTCGAGCACCGCAATCGTGCCCTCGACGATGTCGTCGATGTAGCTGTAGTCGCGTTTCACGAAGCCCAGATGGTAGAGCTCGATGGTGCGGCCCTCATGGATCGCCTTGGCGAAGATGTAGGGCGACATGTCGGGCCGGCCCCACGGGCCGTAGACGGTGAAGTAGCGCAGGCCGGTGGCCTTCAGCCCGAAGAGATGGGTGTAGGTCTCGGCCATCAATTCGTCGGCCCGCTTGGTGGCGGCATAGAGCGACACCGGACGATCGACGGGGTCATTGGTGGAAAAGGGCAGCTTGCGATTGCCGCCATAGACCGACGAGGACGAGGCGTAGACGAAGTGCTTCAGGTCCTTGAGCCGCTTGGCCAGCTCGAGCATGACCAGATGGCCCATGACGTTGGTCTGCACATAGACATACGGATCGACCAGCGAATGGCGCACGCCGGGCTGGGCGGCGAGATGGACGATGCGGTCGATCTCGCCATGCCGGTCGGCCAGCGCCAGCATGGTTTCGCGGTCGGAGATGTCGGCCTCGAGGAAGGTGAAGCCTTTGTCGTCGCGCAACGGCTTCAGCCGGGCGAACTTCAGCACCGGGTCGTAGTATTCGCTGAAATTGTCGACGCCGACGACCGTTTCGCCACGCGCCAGCAGGGCGCGGGTGACGTGGCTGCCGATGAAACCCGCGGCGCCGGTGACGAGGACGGACATAATGATCTGCGTACTGGAAATGCGTTGCAGAATGAATGGAAGGAACGGCGGGCGCACGCTTACAACGTTTCATTCCAGGACGGAACCTTGAAACGGCGCGGCGGGTGGAGCCCGGCCCGCCATTGAAAAGCATCCTTTTGCTGCCGGCCCTCCGTTCCCGATTGCAAGCCGCAAGATTCTGTCGCTACGGTGCCCGGAGTTCATGCTCCTCTCCCCCGCGAGGGGGAGAGGTTGGGTGAGGGGGTTGCACGAGCTGTCGATGCCCCCTCACCTAGCCTCTCCCCCTAGCGGGGGAGAGGAATGTGAGTCGAGAGAGTCGAGACATTTAAGGTGTCTGGGAGGGTGCCTTGCCCGTCGCGGTGACCCTGGACGACAAATACGTACTTGAAAGCGGAAGGGTCTACCTGACCGGAACGCAGGCGCTGGTGCGCCTGCCGATGATGCAGCGCCAGCGCGACCTCGCCGCCGGGCTCAACACCGCAGGCTACATCTCGGGCTATCGCGGCTCGCCGCTGGGCGGTTTCGACCAGGCGCTGTGGCAGGCCAAGCGCTTCATCAAGAACAACCACATCGAGTTCCAGCCGGGCGTCAACGAGGACCTCGCCGCCACGGCGCTATGGGGCACCCAGCAGATCCACCTCTATCCTGGCGCGCGCTACGACGGCGTGTTCGGCATGTGGTACGGCAAGGGCCCGGGCGTCGACCGCTCGGGCGACGTGCTGAAGCACGCCAACTACGCCGGCACCGCCCGGCACGGCGGCATCGTTGCGCTGGCCGGCGACGACCACATGGCCAAGTCGTCGACCACCGCGCACCAGAGCGAGCCCGCGCTGATCGCTGCCGCCATCCCGATCATCCACGCCGCCAGCGTCCAGGAATATCTCGACCTCGGCCTGCACGCCTTCGCCCTGTCGCGCTATTCCGGCCTGTGGGTCGCCTTCAAGGTTTTAAGCGAGACGGTCGATTCCTCGGCCTCGGTCCACGTCGATCCGCATCGCATCGACATCCAGATCCCCACCGACTTCGTGCTGCCGCCCGACGGCGTCCACATCCGTTGGCCCGACGACTGGCTGGGCCAGGAGCGGCGCACGCTCACGATCAAGCATCCGGCGGCGCTGGCCTACTGGCGCGCCAACAAGCTCGACCGGCGGATGATGGGCCGGCCCGACGCGCGCTTCGGCATCGTCACCGTCGGCAAGTCCTACCTCGACGTGCGCCAGGCGCTCGACGAGCTCGGCATCGACGACGCCGAGGCCGAGCGCCTCGGCCTCGGCGTCTACAAGGTCGCCATGGTGTGGCCGCTCGAGACCGAGGGCGTGACCGCCTTCGCCCAGGGCAAACGCGAGATCCTGGTGGTCGAGGAGAAGCGGCCGATCATCGAGCAGCAGCTCAAGGATGCGCTGTTCAACGCGCCGGCCGACCGCCGCCCCGTCGTCGTCGGCAAGACCGACGAGCGCGGCCAGAAGCTCCTGAAGATCGACGGCGAGCTCTCGCCCTTCGAGATCGCCTCGGTATTGGTCGCCCGCTTCGGCCTCGAGGGGCTGAGCGCTCGCACGAAGCAACGATTGGAAAGCCTGCAGCGCCGCGCCGGTCGGCAGGTGCGCAACGAATCGGGCATGGCGCGCGTGCCCTACTTCTGCTCCGGCTGCCCGCACAACTCCTCGACCAAGGTGCCGGAAGGCTCCATGGCGATGGCCGGCATCGGCTGTCACACGCTCGCCATCAACATGGAGCGCAACACCAAGACGTTTACCCACATGGGCGCCGAGGGCGCGACCTGGGTCGGCGCCAACCACTTCACCGACATGCCGCACGTCTTCCAGAACCTGGGCGACGGCACCTACTTCCCCTCCGGCTACATGGCGATCCGCCACGCCATCGCGACCAACACCACCATCACCTACAAGATCCTCTACAACGAC
>DATGZZ010000085.1:0-5183 GCA_035296945.1 Reyranella sp. | reverse complement strand
CCCTTGCATCCCTATACGCGCGGCCTGATGCGGGCGATCCCGCGGCTCGACGTCGAGGCCGATGCGGCGGGCACGCGGCCGCGCCTGCAGGAGATCCCGGGCCTGGTGCCGATCCTGACCAGGCCGATCGTGGGCTGTGCCTTCGCCGCGCGCTGCGAACTCGCAACCGATCGCTGCCGCGCCACGCTGCCGCCGTTCGTCGATGCCGGCGGCGGACATACTGTCGCCTGCTGGGAGGCCAAGCTGTGAGCGCGCCCCCCAAAGCACCCGTGCTGGAGGTCCATGACCTGGTCAAGCACTTCCCGATCCTGGGCGGCCTGCTGCAGCGGCGCGTGGGCGAGGTGAGGGCGGTCGACGGCGTCAGCTTCGCCATCGCCAAGGGCGAGACGCTGGGCCTGGTGGGCGAATCGGGCTGCGGCAAGTCGACGATCGGCAAGACCGTCCTGAAGCTGATCGAGCCAACGGCGGGACGCATCCTGCTCGGCGGGGAAGACGTCACCAAGCTCAAGCCCGGCGCCATGTGGCCACACCGTCAGCGCATCCAGACGATCTTCCAGGATCCGTACTCGTCGATGAACCCGCGCCTTTCGGCCGGGACCATCGTCGGCGAGCCGCTCGAGAATTACGGCATCACGCGCGGGGCCGAGACCGACGAGCGCGTCGCGCGCCTGTTCGAGCGCGTCGGCCTGCGGCCCGACGCCATGCGCAAGTACGCCCACGAATTCTCCGGCGGCCAGCGCCAGCGGCTGGGCATCGCCAAGGCCTTGTCGGTCAATCCCGAGCTGATCGTGGCCGACGAGCCGGTGTCGGCGCTCGACGTGTCGGTGCAGGCGCAGGTGCTGAACCTGCTGATCGACCTGCAGGAGGAATACGGGCTCGCCTACCTCTTCATCAGCCACGACCTGGCCGTGATGCGCCACATCAGCCATCGCATCGCGGTGATGTATCTCGGCCGCATC
The DNA here is from genome assembly GCA_035296945.1 of Reyranella sp. GTDB lineage: Bacteria > Pseudomonadota > Alphaproteobacteria > Reyranellales > Reyranellaceae > Reyranella. Next base: position 4,224 of record DATGZZ010000085.1, on the reverse strand, counting down.
GTCGAGCTCACGACCAAGCGCACGCTGTTCACCCAGCCCCTGCACCCCTACACCGAGGCGCTGCTGTCGGCGGCGACGGCGCCCGATCCCAAGCGGCGGCGCAAGCGCAAGCGGATCGTGCAGGGCGACGTGCCGAGCCCGGCCAATCCGCCACCCGGCTGCCATTTCCACACCCGCTGCCCCTACGCGATGGCCGAATGCAAGGTCATGGCTCCGCCCCTGATCGAGGTGGCGCCCGGCCACCATGTCGCCTGCCTGCGCCGGCCCATCGGGGGCGATCCCGGCCCGCTCGCCGTTCCGGGCTAGGGGTCTCGGAGGCCCGCGCTCCCAAATTCCCGTGTAACGCCTGCCGCTGTCGCCTCGTCCTCCAGGACAAGGAGGGCGCGATCATGCAACGGCGATCTTTCATGGCTCTGGCCGGCAGCGGTCTTGTCTGCGGGTGCGGTGCGGTCCATCAGCTGCCCGCGGTCAGCGACGGCAGCATCGCCATGGCGCAGGCGGAAGTGCGCATGGCGCTGCCGCCGCTGCGCCGCTTGGTCTCCGATAAGGAGGCGGCGATGACCCTGGACACGGCGGTCCAGCTCGTCAGGAGGCCGGCTGCAAACCTTTGCCACGAGATGAATGTCGGCGTGTGCGACTGGAGCTTCCGGATGTCGCGCGACAGCGACATGAACGCCACCGCCATGGGATACGGCAACATCGTGCTCAACCGCGGCATCGTCGAATACGCTGCCAGCGACGAAGAGGTCTGCCTGGTGGTGGCCCATGAGATCGGCCATCACGCCGCCAACCACGTCGCCCGGGGCACGCGCAACCAGATGATCGGCGCCATGATCGGCGTCGCACTGGTGGGGCTGGCCGGCGCTCTCGCGGGCAGCAACCCTGGCACCGATGCGACTCGGTCGGCAGCCCAGCTCGGCGCCAGGGTCGGCCATCTGTCCTTTTCCAAGGAACAGGAGCGTGAAGCCGATTACATAGCGGCGCTCATTCTCTACCGAGCCGGCGTCGACCTCGACAAGGCGCGCGGCCTGCTGGTGAACATGGCGGCACGGTCGGGCGTCATGGCAACCACTTTCCTGGACAGCCATCCCGCCGGCCCCGAACGGGTCGCCGCCTGGGACCGCGCAGTCGCGGAGATCCGCGCGTCGAACGGACGGTTGCCGCAGCGCGCCTCTTAGTGGCGGGCGCCCGGCGCCGTGTCGCGCAAGTAGGTAAGGGCGGCCTGCACGCCGCCCGCCTTGTGCGGCACCTTGGCGAGGCCCAGCGCCATTTCGACACCCGACAGCGTGCCGAGAAGCATGAGGTCGTTGAAGTCGCCGAGATGGCCGATGCGAAAGACCTTGCCCGCGACCTTCGACAATCCCTGACCCAGCGACATGTTGAAGTTTTCCAGCGCGACCTTGCGGAAGGCGTCGGCGTCGTGGCCGTCGGGCATGACGATCGCCGTCAGCGAGCCCGAGTAGGCTGCAGGGTCGCTGCACAGGATCTCCAGTCCCCAGCCGTTCACCGCCGTGCGCGTCGCCTCAGCGTGGCGGGCGTGGCGGGCGAACACCGCGTCGAGCCCTTCCTCCAGAAGCATGTCGCAGGCCTCGCTGAGGCCGTAGAACAGGTTGGTGGCGGGGGTGTAGGGGAACCAGCCGTTGGCGTTGGCGGCCAGCATCTCCTCCCAGTTCCAGAACGCCTTGGGCATCTTGGAACTCTTCGAGGCCGCGACCGCCTTCTCGCTGACGGCGTTGAAGGAGAGGCCGGGCGGCAGCATCAGGCCCTTCTGCGAGCCCGCCACCGTCACGTCGACGCCCCAGGCGTCGTGGCGATAGTCGATCGAGCCCAGCGAGGAGATCGTGTCGACCAGCAGCAGGGCAGGGTGGCGGGCTGAATCGATCGCGCGGCGCACGGCGCCAATGTCGCTCACCACGCCGGTCGAGGTCTCGTTGTGGACGATGCAGACGGCCTTGATCGTATGATCCTTGTCTTCCTTCAGGCGCTTCTCGATGGCGGCGGGATCGGCCGGCTTGCGCCAGTCGCCGCCCATGAACTCCGACTTGATGCCGAGCTTGTCGGCCATCTTCTTCCACAGCGAAGCGAAGTGGCCGGTCTCCCACATCAGCACCAGGTCGCCGGACGACAGCGTGTTGACCAAAGCGGCTTCCCACGCGCCCGTGCCCGACGCCGGATAGACGATCACCGGCTGCTTGGTCTGGAAGACCTGGCGCACGCTGCGCAGCACCTTCTTGGCGAGCGCGTTGAACTCGGGTCCGCGGTGATCGATGGTCGGATGATCCATCGCCCGCAGGATGCGGTCGGGCACGTTGGTCGGCCCGGGGATCTGCAGGAAATGGCGGCCGCTGGGGTGTGAGTTCAGGCGCATGCGCTGGACCTTTCGAAGGACGTCTTGCATTTTGTATACAACATGCCAAAGTGAGTCCATAGGTTCCTGATGGACGGCTTCAACATCGCAATCGTGCGCTCGACCTTGCCGCAAGTCGCGGCGGAGCGGCTGCGCGCCTTGATCATCGAGGGCATTCTCGCCCCGGGCGCGCGCTTGAACGAGCGTGAGCTCAGCGAGCAGCTCGGCCTGTCGCGTACGCCGCTGCGCGAGGCGTTCCGGCTGCTGGCGTCCGAGGGCCTGCTGCTGCAGCTGCCCAATCGCGGCGTCCAGGTCGTGGCGCTGTCCCGTGACGACGTGTGCCATGCCTTCGAGGTCATGGCCTCGCTTGAGGGCCTGGCCGGCGAGCTTGCCGCCGCCCGCGTGACCGACGCCGACCTCGACGACCTCAAGGCTTTGCAGGGCGACCTGGAGAAGGCCCATCGGCGGCGCGACCTGCCGGGCTACTACCGCGTCAATCGGGCCATCCACGATCGCCTCAACCTCATCGCCGCCAATCCGGTGCTGGCCCAGACTTACCGCACGCTCAATGCGCGCCTGCACGCGCTGCGCTTTCGCTCCAACCTGAACGGCGCCAAATGGGATCGGGCGGTGGCGGAACATCGTTCCATGCTCACCGCCCTTGCGGCACGCGACGGGGCTGGGCTACGTGACCTGCTCGTCAGGCACCTGCACGCCAAGCTTCAGGCGGTGCTGGAGACAATGAAGGGACAAGACAAAGAGTAATCGGGAGGAGTTGACCATGACGTACAGGACCTCGCGGCGCCGCGCGCTGCAATTGGGCCTGGCCGCCTCGCTGGCGACGCCGGCGGTTGCGCGCGCCCAGCAGGGTTGGCCACCCGCGACCATCACCTGGCTGAACCCGTTCCCCGCCGGCGGCGGCACCGACGTCTTTGCCCGCCCGTTGGCGGCGCAGGTCGGCGAGCAGCTCGGCTGCCAGATCATCATCGACAACAAGGGCGGCGCGGGCGGCACGGTCGGCGCCTCGCAGGCGGCCAAGATGAAGCCCGACGGTTCGGTGTTCTTCGTCGGCGCCATCCATCACACCATCGCGCCCTCGATCTACAAGAGCCTCGACTACGACCTCGAGAAGGATTTCATTCCGATCACCATGATCGCCCTGGTGCCCCAGGTGATCTCGATCAATCCCAGCCGCGTGCCGGTGACCACCGCGTCCGATTTCATCGCCTACGTGAAGAAGAACCCCGGCAAGGTGAACTACGCATCGCCCGGTGCCGGCACGGCCCATCACCTGGCCGGCGAGCTGTTCAAGCTCGAGACCAAGACCGACATCACCCACGTGCCATATCGCGGCGCCGGCCCCGCCATGCAGGACCTGCTGGCCGGCAACGCCGACATGATGTTCGACGGCATGGGCACCTCGGCCGCGCAGATCCGCGCCAAGCGCCTGATCGGGCTCGCCGTGGCGACGCCTGAGCGCAACCCCGAATTCCCCGACATGCCGACGGCAGCCGAGATCGGCGTGCCCAACTGGATCGTCTCGACCTGGTACGGCCTGTGGGCCATCAAGGGCACGCCGCAGCCGGTCGTCGATCGCATGCATGCCGAGGTCGTGAAGGCGCTGGCCAATCCCAAGCTGCAGCAGATCTGGAAGGACCAGACGGCGCAGGTCGGCGGTGAATCGCAGGCCGAGTTCGCCAAGCGCATCCGCGCCGAGATCGAGAAATGGCAGAAGGTCGTCACGGCGGCCGGAGTGAAGCTGGACTGAGCACGTTGACGCACCAAGCCGACCAACTGGCAGTTGTCATCCCGAGCGCAGCGAGGGACCTTTCTGCTGCCTATGATCAAAGGTCCCTCGCTGCGCTCGGGATGACAGC
>DATGZZ010000084.1:0-12933 GCA_035296945.1 Reyranella sp. | reverse complement strand
AACGCTGTCAAGAACGCGTTGGTGCGCGAAGGCGTGCCGGCCGCCAACATCGCCGTGATCGGCCGCGGCGAGCAGGGCCTTCTGGTCAAGACCGCCGACGGCGTGCGCGAGCCGCAGAACCGTCGCGTCGAGATCGTGGTCGAATAGGCCACAAGCCGGGACTGCGCGGCAGGTTGGCCGCTCAGTCCCGGATCTTGACGGCATCGGCGACGAACTGAGCCTCGCTCGTCGGTATGGGTGAGGTCGACTCGCGGCAGAAGGCTGCGCCCAGGATCCAGTTCAGCTGCGTCGCCGTGCCCGAGCCGTTGCGCACGAAGCCGATGCACTGGCGCTGGGCTTTTTGGAACGTCACGTAGTGATCGCCGGCGGTGCTGCCGCGCACCGTCCAGCCGCTGGCGCCAGTCGTGACGTTCTTGAGCGCATCGGCGCTTCTGAGCCAATCCACCGCGCTCGAACCCGAGACGGCACTGAGCCCGCCAACGCCATGCGCCGCGACCAGCCGGTACAGGCCGATGGCAAATTCGCTTTTCGAATCGGTGTAGGTGAGGCGCCAGCTCTGCACGTTGCCGATGCGAAACGTGCGGACGTTCGATGTCCAGCACCGGTTGAACGGCACGCCATAAACGGGGGCCGTGGCACAGGGTATTTCATTGTTGAACACCCAGGAGTCCTGGGCGAAAGCCGTGCCGACGGCGCCGGCAGCGGCCAGCGCCGCAATCGACAGCAGCAGCGACTTGAGCCCGCCACCAAGTTGTTTCCGCCTCAAGTGAGCAAGCTCCCAATCTCGCGCCAGCAGCGCGAAAACAATCACACAGATTGCCGAGTTCAGCAATCTCGCGTGACGATCAGCGCGTCGGTGTCAGGCCCCAGGGGCAGGAAGTGGCGCCGGGAAAATCCATACGCCGGCCTGACGAATCCTGGCACGACACGCCGCCCCAAGTGCTCGCGCGCGGAGGCGCAGGCGCTGGAGCGGGACTCGGACCGGGAGTCGGCGCGGTAGCGGCGCGAGCCTTCGCCGCTGCGTCGGCCTTCTTGAGGTCGTCATCGTACTTGGCGAGCGCCGGTGCGGCCTCGCTGAGCAGCGCCTGCTGCTGTGCCGCGGTCAGGAAGCCGGTTGCAGGTTGATTGCGGGCCTTCTGCCAGCCAAGGATCATGTCGCGGGAGCGCGGCCCGAAGACGCCGTCGGCGCCCTGCGTGTCGAAGCCGAGCGATGTCAACGCCACCTGCAATCTTTGACGGTCGGGCTGCGACAGCTTCAGCGCCGTCTCGCCGGCCTCAGCGGCCTTCTGGGCCGCCGCTTCGGCATCGGCCTTCTGCTTGGCTTCAGCGTCCGCCTTCTGCTTGGCCTCGGCATCAGCCTTCTTCTTCGCATCCGCGTCGGCCTTCTGTTTGGCCTCGGCTTCCGCTTTCTGCTTGGCTTCGGCATCGGCCTTCTGCTTGGCCTCGGCATCCGCCTTTTGTTTGGCCTCCGCCTCGGCCTTCCGCTTGGCCTCAGCCTCCGCCCTTTGCTTGGCGTCCCCCTCGGCCTTCTGCTTGGCTTCTGCTTCCGCCCTCTGCTTGGCCTCAGCGTCGGCCTTCTGCCTGGCCTCCGCGTCTGCCTTCTGCTTGGCCTCCGTCTCTGCCTTCTGCTTGGCTTCGGCGTCGGCTCTCTGCTTGGCCTCGGCCTCCGCCTTCTGCTTGGCTTCGGTCTCTGCCCTTCGCCTGGCCTCGGCCTCCGCCCTCAGCTTGGCGTCGGCATCGGCTTTCTGCCTGGCCTCAGCCTCGGCCCTCTGCCTGGCTTCCGATTCAGCCTTCAGCTTGGCTTCAGCCTCTGCTCGTTGCCGGGCGTCAGCTTCGGCCTTTTGCCTGGCTTCGGCTTCGGCCTCGGCCTTCTGCTTCGCCTCGGCCTCCGCCCTCTGTTGGGCCTCCGCTTCGGCCTTCCGTTTGGCCTCGGCCTCTGCTTTGGCGGCGTCACTGACAGCGTCCTGGACCGGCGCCGGAGGAAGCGCAGACCTCGGCGGGAAGATCAGGTATCCGCCAGCCACGCCGGCGAGGATTGCAGCCACCGCTCCGCCATAGAGCGCGACGCGATTCATCCCGGCGAACGCCAATTTGAACGACGCGAACGCTTGAGCAGATGCCGACCCGAGCCCGGCGGCGAAGGATGCTGCCGCAGAAGCGGCAGCCGCCACTACCGGCGGCGGATGCCTGTTCGTCGGCGGTGAAACGGGCGGAGGCGCGGGCTTGGGCTTCGGACGAGGCTTCGGCCGCTCGAATACGGTCTCGTCGCTGACCTGCTGCTCGCCGGTCGATGAAAGGACGTCGCGCCATTCCGCGATCGACTGCGGGCGGTCCTTGGCCCGCACCGTCAGACCGACATCGATCCCCTGGAGAAGGCCGGGCGCATAGCCTTCGGGAGAAAGCTTGGCCAGCGGCTCGTAGGCGTCGTTGAGCGCGCGTTCGAGAGAGCTCGGCGGCGGCTTGCCCGTGATCGCATGATAAAGCGTTGCCGACAGGCCGTAGATGTCGGTCCACGGCCCCTGCTTGTCCGACGTCAGCTGCTCGGCCGCGGCATAGCGCGGCGTGAAGATCGCCGTCATCGCCGCCGTGCGATCGGCCATCGATGCCCGCGAAGCGCCGAAATCGATCAACGTCGGATTGTTCTTGGCATTGAGTATGATGTTGGCAGGCTTGACGTCGCGATGCAGGAATCCGGTCTTGTGGACCGCATCGAGTCCGTCGAGCAATCGGTCGAGCATGCGCTGGATGATCTCGGGCGACATCTTGCCGTCGCGCTTCAGGCGCTGCTCGAGCGTGTCGCCGCGCGCCAGGCCCATGATCATGTAGGCCGTGCCGTTGGCCTCGAGGAAGTCGTAGACGCGGACGACCGCGGGCGCGCCCTCGAGTGTCGCGAGGATGCGAGCCTCTTCGAGAAAGCGCTCGCGTCCCCAGATGAAGTCTTCGGCAAACTGGGTCGACCTCGGCACGACCGTCGAGCCGTTCTCGCGCAGCGCCAATGTCGTCGGCAGATATTCCTTCACCGCGACTTCGCGGCCGAGCGTCGTGTCCTTGGCGTAATAGGTGATGCCAAAGCCGCCGTGACCGAGCACAGACAGCAGCTCATAGTTACGCAGCCGTGTGCCGGCCGGTAACGTGCCTCGCAGTTCGTTCGGCTTGGCGTCTGCCTTGGTGCCGGCCGCCATGCTTGTCTGACCCTCGGGCGTCGCGGATTGCCAGCGTTGATTTTAGCGTATGTTGTGATTTCACAAAGCGTCAAGATTGAGGATGCCTGATCGCATCGTGCTCGCGTGTGGGGAATCTCACCTACACGCCACCACTTGGACGCTATGAAAGGGCCGCTACGCCAATTCCGCCGGCGCTCTCGAAAGCCCCGAATCCTCTTGTCGAACGGGCAGATGTTGCACGATAGTTGCCCCAATCCAGTGCGCCGCCGGTCCGACGGGAATCACGTCCCAGGGGGGATGACAAGCACGTGCGCCCAATAGAGCTGAAACCGCTGATCGGACGCCTGAACGATGTGTGCCGCCGCGCACTCGAGGCAGCCGCTGGCGCGACCGCCCTTCGCACTCACTACAATGTCGAGATCGAGCATTTCCTGGTCGGATTGCTCGACAAAGCCGATACCGATCTCGCCGCAATCCTGCGCCGCTGGGAGATCGACCCGGCCCGCCTGCTGGCCGATCTGACCCGGTCACTCGACCGGATGAAGACCGGCAACGCCCGCGCGCCGTCGCTTTCGCCCGACATCGTCGACATGGTCAAGCAGGCCTGGCTGCTGGCCTCGGTGGAGCAGGGCGCCAGTCGCGTGCGGTCAGGCCACCTGATGTGGGCATTGCTCGCCGACGACATGCTGGCACGCCGCGCGATCGGGTCGTCGGGACTTCTCGCCGCCATCGCGCCCGACACGCTCAAGGCCGAATACCTGGCGATTTGCGGCAACACGGTCGAGACGGCACAGGCCACGACGCAGGCGGCCGGCTCGGAGGCGGCGGGCACCGGTTCGGGTGAGTCCCGGCCGGGCAGTTCGGCAGCCCTCGACCAGTTCACGATCGACCTCACAGCCCAGGCCAAGGCCGGCAAGATCGACCCGATCCTCGGCCGCGACTTCGAGATCCGTCAGATGGTCGACATCCTGACGCGCCGTCGGCAGAACAATCCGATCCTCACGGGCGAAGCGGGCGTGGGCAAGACCGCCGTCGTCGAGGGCCTCGCCTTGCGCATAGCGTCCGGCGACGTGCCGCCGGCGCTGCGCAACGTCACCTTGCGCACCCTCGATCTTGGCCTGCTGCAAGCCGGCGCGGGCGTGAAGGGTGAATTCGAGAACCGCCTGAAGTCGGTGATCGAGGAGACCAAGTCGAGCCCCAAGCCCATCATCCTTTTCATCGACGAGGCGCACACCCTGATCGGCGCCGGCGGCCAGGCCGGCCAGAACGATGCGGCCAATCTCCTGAAGCCAGCCCTGGCGCGCGGCGAATTGCGGACGATCGCTGCGACCACCTGGGCCGAATACAAGAAGTACTTCGAGAAGGACGCGGCCCTCACCCGCCGGTTCCAGCCTGTGAAGGTTGAGGAGCCGAGCGAGAAAATGGCTACCGCCATGATCCGCGGCCTCGTCTCCACTCTCGAGCTGCATCACAAGGTTCGCATCCTCGACGAGGCGGTGAGCGACGCTGTGCGCCTTTCGGCGCGCTACATTCCGGCACGCCAATTGCCGGACAAGGCCGTCAGCCTGATCGACACTGCCTGCGCCCGCGTGGCGATGAGCCAGAACGCCATACCGGCGCCGATCGACGACTGCCAGCGCCGGCTCGGCCTGATCGACACCGAGCTGAAGATCATCGAGCGCGAGACGGCGGCGGGCGCCGACCACTCCGCCCGGCGCAACGACTTGACGGACGAGCGACAGCGCACCACCGACGAGCTGGCCAAGCTGAACCAACGCTGGGAGGCCGAACGCGATCTCGTGACCAAGATCGATGCGGTGCGCGCGAAGATCGATGCCGCCGCAGCGACCACGGGCAGCGCCGGAGACGGTACCGGCAAGAGCGACGGCCAGACCGAGCGCGCCGAGCTCGCGGACCTGTCGACGCGCCTGCGCACGCTGCAGGGCGAGCAGCCGCTCATCTTTCCCATGGTCGACGGTCAGGCGATTGCCGCGATCGTCGAGGCGTGGACCGGCATCCCGGCCCGCCGCATGCAGACCGACGAAATCCGCACCGTGCTCAATCTGCGCGAGGCGATGGAACGCCGCGTCGTCGGCCAAAGCCACGCCCTGGAAGCCGTCGCCCAGGCCATTCGCACCAGCCGGGCCGGCTTGACCGATCCGCGCCGGCCGGTCGGCGTTTTCCTGTTCGTCGGCACGTCGGGCGTCGGCAAGACTGAGACCGCTCTCACGCTGGCGCAGCTCCTCTACGGCGGAGAACAAAACGCCACCACCATCAACATGGCGGAGTTCAAAGAGGAGCACAAAGTCAGCCTGCTGATGGGCAGCCCGCCCGGCTACGTCGGCTACGGCGAGGGCGGCGTGCTGACCGAAGCCGTCCGGCGACGCCCCTACAGCGTCGTGCTGCTCGACGAGATGGAGAAGGCCCACTCGGGCGTTCAGGACGTGTTCTACTCCGTCTTCGACAAAGGCAATATGAAGGACGGCGAAGGGCGCGACATCGATTTCAAGAACACCGTCATCATCATGACCAGCAACGCTGGTACGGATCTGATCAACAAGCTGTTTGCCGATCCTGAAACGGCGCCGGATGCCGCCGGACTCGCCGACGCGCTGCGGCCGGAACTGGCCAAGTTCTTCAAGCCGGCGTTTCTCGGACGCGTGACCCTGGTGCCGTATTTCCCGCTTCCCACCGCGATTATCCGCCAGATCGTGACGATGCAACTCGAGCGCATCCGCACCCGCGTGCGCGACAGCTATCGCGCGACGTTCGATTGGACTCCGGAGCTGGTCGATACGATCGCGGCGCGCTGCACCGAAAGCAGCGCAGGCGCGCGCAACGTCGAGAACATTCTGACGCGCACGCTTCTCCCCGAGTTGTCCGCAGAGGTGCTGGCTCGACTGGCGGACGGCAAGTCGATCCAAAGTGTCAAAGCCAGCCTCAACGCAGATGGGTTGTTTTTCTTTGCCATCAACTAACCGTAAAGGTGTTGATAATCCCCAATGGCTTTCTCCAACGGAGGTCGACAGTGCCAATCTATATGAACTTCACAGGCATCGAAGGTGATGTAACGACTCAGGGCTATGAGAAATGGATCGAGTTGAACTCGTTCCAGTACGGAGTTGGCCGAGCCGTCAGCAGTGGTGCCGGTGGCAACACGCGCGAAAGCTCGGCGCCCAACGTCAGCGAGATCGTTGTCACCAAGCATTTCGACAAGGCGTCCGCGAAACTCTACCAGGACTCGGTGGCCGGAACGTTCGACACCAAGGTCGTGATCAAGATGAACACGACCACCAAGAACAAGACCGAAACGTTCCTTACCTTCGAACTGTCGGATTGCGGCGTCAGCAGCTATTCGCTCAGCTCAGGCGGCGACAATCCGATGGAGAGCCTGTCGCTCAACTTCCTCAAGGTCATGGTCACGCCCACGCCGCTCGACAAGTCGGGCCAGATCAAGAAGGGCGACGTCGTCTCCTACGATCTGCTGGCGATGAAGGCGAGCTGAGCCACCAACCAGCCGCGTCTGAAATCGAGACAGGCCGGTGCCTTCGCGGCACCGGCAATCGGGCTCCGCTACCGCCTACTGCTGAGGAGGTTCAGTGGATGGCGGCTTGATACCGGCAGTCGTGAGCAGCGTATGACGCGCTGTCTCGTCGGCAACGAGTTCCGCGACGAGCTCAGGCCAACCCAGCCGAGCACGTCGCACGGCTTCATCCAGCGTAAACCCGATCGGCGAGCTTGGCTCGTTGCGCCTGAACCAGGCGGCAATCTCCGTCACCTGGCGCAACGCCTGTTCGCGCCCGGTGATGCTGCCTGGCGTCGCCACGACAGCGGAGCCATCGCCTGCAGTCGCGCTTGTCATCTCGGCTGCTCCATCGGTCGTCGCGTCAGGTGGCGCAAATCGCTGGCAAGTCTCCACCACGAATTCCAGCAAGTCGCGCACCCGGTTGGCCGCGGGGCTCGCGTCACCTGCCTTTTCGTCGAAGATGCGCTCCATCTCCTTCCACGCCGCAAGGGTCTTGGTGATCAGCTCACGCTGCGCCGACCAGTGCGTGGCGCCCGCCAGGCGCGCTTCCTTCTCGACCTCCTCGAACGGCAGGACGCCGGAGTCGATACGCTGGGCGCGCCGCGCGGGGTCGGTGATGCCGGAGAGTTCGACGGCCGCCTGGTATTGCCAGAGGCTGAAGGGCGAACCATCCGGCCGGCGAAACAGCGCCACCTTCCGCAGCGGCTGCATCAATGTTCCGTCAGCGCCCTGGCCGGAAAGTCCCGCAACGGCGGCCAGGCGGGTCTCCATGTCGCCCTCCTCCGGCATCGGAAACAGGCCGTCCCAATGCCGCTCGACCAGCCCGCCGATGACCGAGGCACCCGCCATCAGACCGCTCAAGCCGGCCATCCGCACCAAGGCTTCTGTCAGCCAGGTCGCAACTTCCAGATCCTTGGAGGTCGACTTCAAGGCACCGATCGCCAGCGTGGCGACCGGGCGCCACAGCGCCAAAACACCTTCGTCATTGCCCTGTGTATCGGCCTGCCGCTCGGCATCGCGCGCCTGGGCCCGGGCGTCGCGAAGACGGAAGTAGATGGACGTGGGGGAGAAGTCCTGTCGAAGATCGACGCCGGTTGGCTGATCGCCGGCAAGGGGTGCCAATATCGCCTCGAAGTCGGCCGTCTCAAGTTCCGGGATCATTTTGGCGTCACCTGCGGGACTGGTCGGCTATGATACAAGCCGCGCTGCGATGTTGAAGGGCCAAACGTTTGGGGAACGTGCTTTTCGCCACCTTCGAGGACGACTGAAGCCGCTTATGCTGCCATGGTGCGGGGCCAACCCATGGACGGCCCCACCCGTCCGGAGTAATCTACCAGTAGGAGGGTTCCTGCGATGAGCTCCAGTATACACGACAAGCTGAATCGTGTGCGCAAACCCCGAGTGCACATCACCTACGACGTCGAGACCGAAGGCGCCCAGATCCAACGCGAGCTGCCGTTCGTGGTCGGCATCATGGGCGATTTTTCGGGTGACCCGACGACACCGCTGAAGCCCCTGGCGGATCGCAAGTTCACGCAAATCGACCGCGACAACTTCAACGACGTGATGGCCAACATGGCGCCTGGCCTCAAGCTCAAGGTCGACAACAAGCTTGCCGACGACGGCACGCAGATGGCCGTCGACCTCAAGTTCGGCTCGATGGACGACTTCGACCCGGTGGCGGTCGCCAAGCAGGTCCCCGCCCTCGCGGCGCTGCTCGAGACCCGCGAGAAGCTGCGCGATCTCATGAGCAAGGCCGACCGGTCCCAGGAGCTCGAGAACCTGCTCGAGCAGGTCCTGCGCTCGGAGAAGGACCTCCAGTCGCTGTCCGGCGAACTGGGCATCAAGAAGGCGGAGGAATAGGAAATGGCCGACGCAAAGAGCGCGCCCCAGTCTGCCGCCACCACGACCGAGGCGGCGCCTGGATTGCTTGATCAGATCCTCACCAACACCAAGCAGACCGAACCCGATCGCGCGCAAGACCTCGTCAAGACGCTCGTCGAGCAGGCGCTGGCCGGCACCGTCACCTTCGATCGCAACCTCACGCGGACGTTCGACAAGGCCGTCAAGGCGATCGACGCCAAGATGTCCCAGCAGCTCAATGCGATCATGCACGATCCGAGGTTCCTCAAGCTGGAAGGCAGCTGGCGAGGCTTGCACTACCTGGTGCAGAACTCCGAGACCGGCACGGCGCTCAAGCTGCGCGTGCTCAACATGACCAAGCGCGAGCTGGGCCGCGATCTCAGCCGCGCGATCGAGTTCGATCAGAGCCAGCTGTTCAAGAAGATCTACGAGAACGAGTTCGGCACGCCGGGCGGCGAGCCTTATGGCGCCCTGATCGGCGACTACGAATGGACGAACCATCCGGACGATCTCGAGTCGCTGCGGCTGGTGTCCAATATCGCGGCCGGCGCGTTCGCGCCGTTCATCTCGGCGGCAGGGGCCGGCATGTTCGGCTTCGACTCGTGGACCGAACTGTCAAAGCCGCGCGATCTCGCCAAGATCTTCGACACGGTCGAGTTCGCCAAGTGGCGAGCGTTCCGCGACAGCGAGGATTCGCGTTTCGTGAACCTCGTCATGCCGCGCGTGATCGCCCGCCTGCCCTACGGCAAGAACACCAAGCCGCTCGACGAGTTCGACTACGAGGAAGCCCCGGTCGATGCCCGCGGCAAGGCGCTGGCGATGGATCACGAATCCTATTGCTGGTCCAATGCGGCCTACGTCATGGGCGCGCGCCTGACCGATGCCTTTGCCCAGACCGGCTTCTGCACGGCCATCCGCGGCGCCGAGGGCGGCGGCAAGGTGGAAAACCTGCCGACTCATGTGTTCACGTCGGACGACGGCGACCTCGACGCCAAGTGCCCGACGGAGATCGGCATCACCGACCGGCGCGAGTTCGAACTGTCCAACCAGGGCTTCCTGCCGCTCTGTCACTACAAGAATACGGACTACGCGGTGTTCTTCGGCGCCCAGACGACGCAGAAGCCGAAGAAGTACGATCGTCCCGAGGCGACCGCCAATGCGGCCATCTCCGCCCGGCTTCCCTACATCATGGCGACCAGCCGATTTGCCCATTACCTGAAGGTCATGGGACGCGACAAGATCGGCAGCTTCATGGAAGCCAGCAACGTCGAGACTTGGCTCAATCGCTGGATCCAGAACTACGTCAACTCCAACGTCGACGCGGGCCAGGACATGAAGGCGCGCTTCCCGTTGCGCGAGGCCCGGGTCGAGGTGAAGGAAATCCCGGGCAAGCCGGGCTCGTACAACGCCATCGCCTATCTGCGGCCCTGGCTGCAGATGGAGGAGCTGACCACGAGCTTGCGCATGGTCGCGAGCATTCCCCAGAAGGCCTGACCGCCCGAACCTCTTTGACCTGGCACCCGCCGCCATGATGGGCGGGACCGGCATACCATGGGCGAGGAAGCAACGATTGCAGCCCCCACGGCGCAGGCGCCGCAGCAGCGTCGGCCTCTGCGCGAGCAAGTGTTGGCTGGCCAGTTCTTCGGCCAGCGGCAGGGCGAGGCCGCGGCCGAGCTGGCGGCCTTCCTCCACGGCAACCCGGGCTTCGGCGAAGCCTTGGAAGCGTGGTTCGGCGAGGCGGTGACCAGCCTGCTGGCGGCGGGAGGAGACCGGCTGCGCGCAGCACTCGACCGCGACATCGCCGACATCGACGCCGCTCTGGGCGATCAACTCGACGCCGTGCTCCATCATCCGCGCCTCCGGGCGCTGGAAGGACGCTGGCGCGGCCTCGCCTGGTTGATCTCCGGCATCGAGCCTGGCCGGCGCGTCAAGGTGCGACTGCTGCCCGTCTCGTGGGGTGAGCTCTGCCGAGACCTCGAGCGGGCGCTGGAATTCGATCAGAGCATCACGTTCCGCCGCATCTACGAGGAAGAATTCGGCATGCCCGGCGGCGAGCCGTACGGCCTGATGGTGATCGACCACGCCGTCCGGCATCGCGTCGCCGCGGGGGCCACGACCGACGACGTGGGCGGCCTGGCACAGCTCTCGGCCGTCGCCGCCGCCGCCTTCATGCCGACCGTGCTGTCGCTCGATCCCAGCGTGCTGGAAGTCGATACCTTTTCCGACCTCGAAGGCGTGCGCGACATCACGGCGCCGCTGCGCGGGCCCAATCACCTGCGTTGGCGAAGCCTCTCCGGACGAGCCGACATGCGATTCCTGGCGGTCACCCTGCCGCGCCTGCTGGCGCGCCGTCCGTGGACGGACGAACCCGGTCGCCTGGACAGGTTCCGCTACAGCGAACACGCGCCGACGGCGGACACGCGGGTATGGATGAGCGCCGGATACGCCTTCGCTGCCTGTGCGGTGCGCGCCTTCCTGGACAACAACTGGCCGGCCGATGTGCGTGGGGTGGAGATCGACCGTGTCGGCGGCGGGCTCATCGACAATCTCGCCGCCGAGCCGTTCGTCAGCGGTCCACCCCATGACTGGCCGCGCAAGTCCATCGAATACCAATTCAGCTTCCGGCAGGAGCAGGCCCTGGTCGAAGTCGGATTGCTGCCGGTCGGCGTCCTGCCGTTCGGCCCCGAGCTGGTGTTCGGCGCCTCGCGCAGCATGCAGGCGCCGGCGAACTATTCCGGCGCCGGCGCCGCCGCGGCGGAGGCGAACGCCCGCCTTTCCGCCCAGATCAACTCGATGCTGTGCGCGGCACGGTTCGCCCATCTCCTCAAGGTGATGGGGAGAGACATGGTGGGCGCCTTCCGCACCGCCGACGAGATCGAGCGGCAGCTCAACACCTGGCTCCAGGGCTACGTCAACACCAACATCAACAGCACCGCCGAGTCGCGGGCGCGCTTTCCCCTGCTCGAGGGCAACGTGCAGGTGCGCGAGCGCCTCGAAAAGCCGGGAGTGTTCGGCTGCACGATCCATCTGCGCCCGCACTACCAGCTCGACGATATCGCTACTGCCTTCCACCTTGTCACCGAACTAGCGGCGCCCAGCGTCTGACGACGCAGCCGGTCTGGAGGATCGATGTCGCTTTCCCCCACTGCAGCAGCCGACCCGAGCGAAGCCGGTCGTCTGTTCCGCGAAGGCAATCTTGCCGACGCGCTGACCGCGGCCAACGCCGCGGTGCGCAAGACGCCAACCGATATCGGCGCCCGCGTCCTCCTGGCCGAGCTGCTGGCCTTCTCCGGCAACATCGATCGCGCCGATGTCGTCCTCGACGCCTGCGCCGATCTCGACCCGACGGCCGCGATCGTCGTTGCGGAGTTCCGCCAGCTGCTGCGCGGCGAGTTGGCCAGGCGACAGCTGTTCAGCGACGGCCGAGTGCCGGAATTCCTCGGCGAACCCACCGCTGCCCAGCGCTCGTCGTTGGCCGCCATCGTCGCGCTGCGTAACGGCGATCTGCCCGAGGCTGCCAAGCTCGCCGGCCAGGCGGAGGAAGCGCGTGTTCATCCGGCCGGGACCGCAGGCGGCACGGCTTTCAACGATATGCGCGACGCCGACGACCTGTTGGCCTCCTGCTTCGAGGTCATCACCACGACCGGCAAGTATTTCTGGATTCCGCCGGAGCGCGTGCTGCTCCTGGAGTTTCACAAAGCCAAGCGGCCGCGCGATCTCTTCTGGCGTCGGGCGACCATGCAGGTTGCCGATGGTCCCGATGGCGAGGTCTATCTGCCGGCCCTCTACCCGCCGATAACGGGCACGGCAGCGGCAATGACCGACGCATTGCGTCTGGGTCGCGCCACCGACTGGCACCAGGCTGGCGACGGCGGACCGACCCTGGGCCTCGGCGCCGTGACGATCCTGGTCGGCGAGGAAGCGTTGACCTGGCTCGAAATGGACAAAGTCGACTTCCAGGTGGCGTCGTGAGCGACAGCCGAAGCCGCGCCATGACTGACAACGCAGGCGCGACCCGGGCCAGACGGGCCCAGCTTCCGCTCCTCGACCGCCTTGTCGATGCCGACCCGTCGCAGCCTTCGGACACTCCCCTGTCTGCATCCGCCGCGATGGACACCATACGCGTCAGCATCTGCAACGACCTGGAGGAGCTGCTCAACACGCGCAGGAGATGGCGGTCCTGGGATCCGCATCTCGCCGAGCTCGATCGCTCGCTGGCTGGATTTGGGCTGCCCGACTTCGCCTCCGGCGCCTTTCACGATCCACGACGCCGCGAAGAGCTGCGCGTGCTCGTCGAGACCTGCATCCGCCGCTTCGAGCCGCGCATCGTCAGTCTCAAGGTCACCCTGCTCGAGGCAAACGACAAGGTGAGCGGCACGC
>DATGZZ010000083.1:0-2043 GCA_035296945.1 Reyranella sp. | reverse complement strand
CACGACCTGGTCGGTGCCCCAGAGAGGCCCGACCTCGAAGAAAGAGTTCTTGTCGGCCAGGAGCCGGATCGCCCGCCGCACGTCGAAGGTCGCCGTGCGCTTGCGCGGCACCAGGGTCAGCAGTTCGTCTTCGCGCCGGTCGGCGGGATCGCTGGATTTTGTGATCGGCGGCGCCTCGTAGGCGCTCGACGGCAGGTACGACAGGAAGCGCCGCGTCTGCGCCATCGCTTCCTCTTCGGTCTCGGCGAGATTGTCGACCGAGCCGTTGCGACAATGGATATGCCAGCCGCCAAGATCCTCCTTGGTGACGTCGTAGCCCATGGCGTGGCTCACCACCGGCGGCCCGGCGACGAAGAGCTGGGAGATGTCGCGCACCATCACCGAGAAATGGCCCAGCACCGCCTTGGCAGCCCCAATGCCGACCACGCTGCCCAGCAGCAGGTTGACCACCGGCACCGAGGCGAGCTGCTCGGTATAGAAGGTGCTGCCGAGATGGCCGGGCAGGAACGAGCCGCCGCCGCCCACAACGCGCGGCCGGCCGGCCTTGATGGCGCCGGTGCTTTCCTTGGCCGCCGCCGAGCCGTCCTGCTTGGGCACCATGGTCGCCACGCTGCCGCCGCCCGACGAGCCGTCGAGCAGGCGGATCGACGGCGTGCGCAATTCGATGGAGAGCTGGTCGAGATAGCGCGACTTGTGGCCGATCGCGCCGTCGGCATGGCCGCCGCGCGAGGTGAAGTCGTCGGCGCAGACGATGCAGGGACGATTGTCGATGCGGCCCTGGCCGCCGACATGGCTGGCCGGCGTGAACTCGGCGACGTTGCCGTCCTCGTCGAACGTGGCAAAGCCCGCCAGGCTGCCGACCTCGCGGAAGCTGCCGGGATCGAGCAGCCCGTCGATGCGCTCGCGGCAGGTGAGCTTGCGCCGATTGCGCTGGCGCACCACGCCGGGGTCGGTCGAGCCGGGCGCCAGGCGCTTGTGGGCGATCGCCTGCAGGGCCGTGACCTTGGCGAGCATCGGCGTCCAGCCTTCGTCCGCCGTCACAGGCTGAGCGGCCCTGGCGGCGCCGGCCGCCGGCTTGATCACGGCGAGGATCTGGCTGCCGTCGACCGCGTCGCCGACCGACAGCGACGCCAACGTGGCGACGATGCCGGAGCAGGGCGCCGCGACGGAGGTCTCCATCTTCATGGCGCTGACGACGAACAGCAGGTCGCCCGCTTTCACCTCGGCGCCCTCGCGAACCTTGATGTCGACGATCGATCCCGCATGCGGGCTTTCGATGGCCTCGTGCCCGGGCGGCACAGGCAAAGGCGGAGGCGGGGGCGTGCCGGCACCACGGCCGCGCCCCAGGCTCGCGACTTGCTGGTCGAGGAACTGCAGCGCTCCTGTTTTCGCCTTGGCAGGTTCGATCGCCTCGGCGAGCAGCGTGGTCCGCGCATTGCCGGCGCGGAACTCGGGATGCGCCAGGATCGCGCGCAGCTGGTCGCCGTTGGTCGGCACGCCGACGATGTGGAATTCGTCGAGCGCGCGCCGCGTGCGGTCGACGGCCGAGTCGAAGCAGCCCGAGGAGCCGGACTGGCAGATGAGCTTGGCCAGCAGGGGATCGAACTGCGGCGGCGGCGCGAGGCCGACATAGCCGCAGGCATCGACGCGCACGCCGGGTCCGGACGGTTCGCGGTAGGCGCTGAGCGTGCCCGTGCCTTGCGCCACGACGCGTGCCTGTACGGCAAAGCCGCGCGGCGTGCCCACCGCCTTCTGGTCGGCGAGCCCGAGCGAGGCGAGCGACGCGCCGGCAGCGATGCGGAACTGGGCTTCGACCAGGTCGAAGCCCATGACCTGCTCGGTGATGGTGTGCTCGACCTGGATGCGCGGATTGCACTCGATGAAGAAGTGCTCACCGGTTTCGGGGTTCAGCAGGAACTCGACCGTGCCGGCATTCTCGTACGTCGCCGCGCGCGCGAGTTTCACGGCGTCAGCCAGAATGCGCTGGCGCAGGCCCTCGTCGAGGTTGGGTGCCGGCGCCACCTCGACGACCTTCTGGTTGCG
>DATGZZ010000082.1:0-2515 GCA_035296945.1 Reyranella sp. | reverse complement strand
GCGGTCGTAGGCCACGCCCAGCCCTTCCCAGCGCCTGACCATGCTGTCGAGGTCGGCGGTGCAGTAGCCCGCCGTCATCAGCCCCTCGCCGCGCCGCGCCAGGAAATCCTGTGTCAGCCCCGCGCCGTCGGCCTCGCACAGCTCGAACTCGCTTTCGCCGACCGCCAGGATCGTGCGCCGGGCGCCGAGATGGCGGCTGTGGTCGCGGCGCGCCACGATGCCGCCCAGGAGCTGGCCGAAGCGCTGGGCTGCCTTGGCGGCGTCATGCACGGCGATCTGGACGCGATCACAGCGGTCGAGCATGGGCTCGACGATACCTCAGTAGGCGTGGTCGCGGAACAGCGGGACGAAGGAGCCTTTCCACTCGCCTTGCCACTTGGCCAAGAGCTCGTCGGCCGGGGCGAGACCGCTCGCCACCGCGCGGTCGAGCGGCGCCAGATAGGTCGTCTCATCGTTGCCGTGGGCGTCCAGCCGCTTGCGGGCGCGCAGGCCGGCATGGGCGATCTCGACCACTTCGCGCGCCCATTCAGCGAGGCTGCGGCCGCGGAACATCGTGGCGAGGCCGGTCTTCGGCGTCTCGGCGCGCAGAAAGTCGTGCTCGGCGATGGTCCAATCCTTGACCAGGTCCCACGCGGCATCGAGCGCGGTCTGGTCGTAGAGCAACCCGACCCACAGCGCCGGCAATGCGTTCAGTGCCGGCAAGGGTCCTGAATCGGCACCGCGCATCTCGAGGTAGCGCTTCAGCCGGACCTCGGGGAAGGCCGTGGTGACATGGTCGGCCCAGTCGTTGACGGTCGGCAGCTCGCCCGGCCGGGCCGGCAGCTTGCCCTTGAGGAAGTCGCGGAAGCTCTGGCCCGAGGCATCGATGTACTTGGCGTCGCGGTAGACGAAGTACATCGGCACATCGAGCATGTAGTCGGCATAGCGCTCGAAGCCGAAACCGTCCTCGAACACGAAAGGGAGCATGCCGCAGCGGTCGGGGTCGGTGTCGGTCCAGATGTGGCTGCGATAGCTCTTGAAGCCGGCCGGCTTGCCCTCCTTGAAGGGCGAATTGGCGAACAAGGCGGTGGCCAGCGGCTGCAACGCCAGCGAGACGCGGAACTTCTTCACCATGTCGGCTTCTGATCCGAAGTCGAGATTGGTCTGCACCGTACAGGTGCGCAGCATCATATCGAGGCCGAGCTTGCCCTTCTTCGGCATGTACTCGCCCATGATCTTGTAGCGACCCTTGGGCATCCAGTGCATGTCCGAGCGCTTCCACTCCGGCGCGAAGCCAAGACCGATGAAGGCCGCGCCGATCTCGCCCGCGACCTGGTTGACCTCGTCGATGTGCTGCTGGTTCTCGGCCGCCGTCTCGTGCAGCGTCTCGAGCGGCGCACCGGACAGCTCGAACTGGCCGCCGGGCTCGAGCGTGACGCTGGCGCTGTCGCGCTTCAGCGCAATCGTGTTGTTGCCTTCGGTGACCGGCTCCCAGCCGAATCGCGTCATGCCCTCCAGCATGGCGCGAATGCCGTCCGGCCCGTCATAGGCCAGGGGCTTCAGGTTCGATTTGTGGAAGCCGAACTTCTCGTGCTCGGTGCCCATGCGCCAGTCGGCGCGGGGCTTGTTGCCGGCCGCGAAGTATTCGATCAGCTGCCGCCGATTCTCGATCGGCGCGCCGCCGCCCGACGGTGGTGCGGACATTCGATCTTCTACTCCCTCACTCGCCCGCGGCTTGGTGAGACCGGGAGCGGTGCGGCCGCATGAGCAATTCTCACGCGAGCACGCAGCTGGTTCATGATGTTCAAGTCCCCCTGTCCCACACCAAGAGGGGCGAGCGCAAGCGGTCAGACGGCGGCGCGGGATGTGCGGTAATCGCCCTCAAGACGCGGGGTTGGCCGCTGCCAGTCACCGATCAGGGCCTGCCAGCACGCCAGCGCCGCAAGGGCTGCGGTATCGGCGCGCAGGATGCGCGGGCCGAGCCCAACCGACATCACATCCTTTATGCGACGGAGGCTGGAAAGCTCGGCCGCGTCGAACCCGCCCTCGGGGCCGATCACGATCGCCCATGGTGCTGCGAGCGCGGCTTCATCGAGGCCGGCCAGGGCCTGGGCGATGGGTGGGCCGCCGCCGGTCTCGTCGCAGACCAGCAGGCGACGGTCCGCGGGCCAGTCGCCCAGCAAGCGGCCGAGCTCCACCGGTGCCCTCACCTCGGGCACGCTCAGCCGCTCGGTCTGCTCGGCCGCCTCGACGGCATTGGCGCGCAGCCGTTCGACATTGACCCGCTCGACGATGGTGTGGTGCGTCACGATCGGCTGCAGGACGGCGACGCCGAGCTCGGTCGCCTTCTCCGCCACGTAGTCGATGCGCGCGCGCTTCAAGGGCGCGAAGCAGAGCCAGATGTCGGGCTCGACCATCTGTTCCCGGGTGCGCTCGGCGATGCGTGCGACCGCCGCCTTCTTGCCGCGGCCCTCCAGGGTGCCGCGCCATTCGCCGTCGCGGCCGTTGAACAGCAGCAGCGGCGCACCGTCGGGAC
>DATGZZ010000081.1:0-3026 GCA_035296945.1 Reyranella sp. | reverse complement strand
CTCAACCTCTTGTCGGGCGTGTTGCGGCCCGACTCCGGCACTGTGGCCTTCCGCGGCCACGCCATCGCCGGCAAGCCCGCCCATCGCATCGCCCGGCTCGGCATGGCCCGCACCTTCCAGCTCGTGCGCCCGCTCGCGTCGCTCAGCTGCCGCGACAATGTCCTGACGGGTCTCGCCTTCGGCCGCCGCAACGCCTGGGGCGCCGCCGCCCGTGCCGACGCCGACGCGCTGCTCGACCGTGTGGGCCTCGGCCGCGCTCGCGACACGCTGCCGGGTGAGCTCACCTACATCGACCAGAAGCGCCTGGAGCTTGCCCGCGCGCTCGCGCTCGATCCCGAATTGCTGCTGCTCGACGAATGGCTGGCCGGCCTCAATCCGACCGAGCTGGAAGAGGGAATCGGCCTGATCCGCAGCCTGAGCGGGCAGGGCATCACCATCCTGCTGGTCGAGCACGTGATGGATGCCGTCCGCTCGCTCTGCCATCGCTGCCTGGTGATGAATACCGGCCGCCTGATCGCCTCGGGCCTGCCGGCCGAGGTTTTGGCCGACCCGGAAGTGATCCGCGCCTATCTCGGGGACGACGCAGATGCTTGAGGTCAAGGGCCTCTCCGTCCAGTACGGCAAGCATCGCGCCGTCGACAATGCGGCGCTGAGCGTCGCGGCGAACGAGATCGTCGTCATCCTGGGCGCCAACGGCGCAGGCAAGTCGACGCTGCTCAAGGCCGTGGCGGGCCTGCAGCCGCCCGGCGCCGGGGCGCGCGTGGCGCTCGGCGACCGCGAGCTGGTCGGACTGCCGCCGCATCGGATCGTCGAGGCCGGCCTGGCGCTGGTGCCGGAAGGCCGCGGCATCTTCGGCGAGCTCACGGTCCGCGAGAACCTTCTATTGGGCGCTTTCGCCCGGCGCGCCCGCGCCGGCGAGGCGCACAACCGCGAGCGCGTGCTGGCGCTTTTCCCGCGGCTCGCCGAGCGGCTCGACCAGACGGCGCGGACCATGAGCGGCGGCGAGCAGCAGATGGTGGCGATCGGCCGCGCCCTGATGTCGGCGCCGCAGATGCTCTTGTTGGACGAGCCCTCGCTTGGCCTCTCGCCGTTGCTGAGCGGCGAGCTGTTCCGGGCGCTTGGCCGCATCCGCGCCGACGGCATTGGCGTGCTGCTGGTCGAGCAGAATGCGCGCAAGAGTCTCGCCATCGCCGACCGCGGCTATTTGATCGAGAATGGCCGCATCGTCGGCGCCGGCCGCGCGGCCGAGCTTGCGTCCGACCCGGCCGTGCAGCGCGCCTATCTCGGCGGCGCAAGGGTGGGACCATGAGCATGCTCGACGGCAGGATCTGCATCGTCACCGGCGCCGCCGGCAGCCTCGGCCTGGCGAGCGCGGCACGCTTTGCGGCCGAAGGCGCCAAGGTGATGCTGGTCGACCGCGACCGGCCCGGTCTCGACGCGGCGCTGAAGTCGCTGCCCAAGGGGCAGGCCACGGCGATGCTGGCCGACGTCACCAGCGCCAAGGACACCCAGGCCTACGTCGACGCCACGGTGGCGCGCTGGGGGCCGATCGACGTGCTGTTCAGCAATGCCGGCATCAGCGGCGTCATCCGGCCGGTGACCGACTATCCCGAGGACGTGTTCGACGCGGTGGTGGCGGTGAACCTCAAGGGCGCGTTCCTCGCCTGCAAGCATGCGCTGCCCAGGATGCGCGATGGCGGCAGCATCATCATGACGTCAAGCGTGGTCGGCGTGACCAGCGACCCCGGCATCGCCGCCTACGCCGCCTCCAAGCACGGCCTGATCGGCCTGATGCGCACCGTCGCCAAGGAGGCGGCCCCTCGGCGCATCCGCGTGAACGTCGTGGCACCGGGCCCGATCGACAATGATTTCCAGCGCAACGTCGAGAGCGGCCTCAGCCAGGCGCTGGGCACCGACGCGGGCAGGTTCCTCGATTCGGTGATCCCGCTCGGCCGTCACGCCAAGGCGGAGGAAGTGGCAGAGACCGTGCTGTTCCTCGCCTCGGACAAGAGCGCCTTCACCACCGGCAGCGTGGTGATGGCGGACGGCGGCATGCACATCTGAAACGAAGCAAGAGGAGGAAGGGATGGAATTCTGGCGCAACCTCAAACCCATCGAGAAGGTCTTCCAGCCTGACGCCCTGCCGGAGATCTACACCGCCGACGCCGCGACCGACGACGAGCGCTACTACGTTCCCTTCACCGACACCGTGTCGTCGCGGCCGTTGTGGATCTCGCCCAGCCAGAACAAGTGGTGCGACATCCTGATGGCCAAGGCGGCCGGGCTGGTGAACCGGCACTACCATCCACACGAGGTCTTCGCCTACACGATCTCAGGCAAGTGGGGTTATCTCGAGCACGACTGGGTCGCGACCGCGGGCGACTTCATCTACGAAACGCCGGGCGAGGCCCACACGCTGGTCGCCCACGACCATCCCGATCCGATGAAGGTGTTCTTCATCGTCAAAGGCCCGCTGGTGTGGTTGGACGAGAAAGGGGAGCCTGACGGCTACTTCGACGTTCACCAGTACATCGCGCTGTGCAAGACCCACTACGACAAGGTCGGGTTGGGCGCGGGCCTGATCGACAAGCTTTACCGTTGAGCCCATGAGGTCTTTTCATGAGGCAGGCCACTCGAAAAGCGTAAGCTCGATGCGACCTTAAATGGGACAAGGACCCATCATGCCTTCTGTCCAGATCGCCCCATCGACTGCCGTCCCGCCGCTCGCTGCCTGGGTCGAGGCCAATGTTCCCTATCTGGCCGATCTCAGCGTCAAGCCGGTCACCTACAACCCGCCGATCGGTACCGGCGTGGCGCGGCGCGAAGGCAACTATCGCGACTTCAAGATGCGCATCCATAATGCGCGTCCGCTGACAAAGGATCTGTCGCTCGACCGCCAGGCCTTCATCCTGGCGCCGCACGAGACCCAGGTGCGCGACTTCTACGACAAGGACGAGGTCCGCCGCATCTACGAGCCCGAGGTCGAGGCGCTGATCAAGCGGAAGACCGGCGCGTCGAAGGTCGTG
>DATGZZ010000080.1:0-5311 GCA_035296945.1 Reyranella sp. | reverse complement strand
GGAAAACGAACTGAAGGACAAGCTGGTCACCATCAACCGCGTTGCGAAGGTGGTGAAGGGCGGCCGGCGTTTTGCCTTCGCGGCGATCGTGGTGGTCGGCGACCAGCGCGGCCGTGTCGGCCACGGCGCCGGCAAGGCGCGCGAGGTTCCCGAGGCGATCCGCAAGGCGACGGAAGCGGCCAAGCGCGGCCTGATCCGCGTGCCGCTGCGCGACGGCCGCACGCTGCATCACGACGTCAAGGGCCGCTTCGGCGCCGGCAAGGTGACGCTGCGCGCCGCCCCGGCCGGTACCGGCATCATCGCCGGCGGCCCGATGCGCGCGGTGTTCGAGACGCTCGGCATCAAGGACATCGTCGCCAAGTCGGTCGGCACGTCCAACCCGCACAACATGATCAAGGCGACGTTCGTGGCCCTGCAGCAGCTCAACTCGCCGCGCATGGTCGCCACCCGCCGCGGCAAGAAGGTCGGCGACCTGCTGGGCCGTCGTGACGAGACCACCGCGGAAGCGGCGGCTTAGGGAGCAGGCCATGGCCGAAGGCAAGAAGATCAAGATCACCCAGACCGGCAGCCACATCGGCCGTACCGAAGATCAGCGCGGCACGCTGATCGGCCTGGGCCTGAACAAGCGCCATCGCACCCGCGAGCTCGTGGATACGCCCGAGGTGCGCGGCATGATCAACAAGGTGCGTCACCTGGTGCGCATCGACGAGGAAACGCGCTGAGCGGCCACGGGGCGGTTCGAGCGCGGAGGGTAGAACGATGAGACTGAACGAAATCGCCGACAACGCCGGAGCCCGCAAGGCGCGCATGCGCGTCGGTCGCGGCATCGGCTCGGGCAAGGGCAAGACCGCCGGACGTGGCGTCAAGGGCCAGAAGTCGCGCACGGGCGTGGCCATCAAGGGCTTCGAAGGCGGCCAGATGCCGCTCTACCGGCGCATTCCCAAGCGCGGCTTCCTGCCGCCGAACCAGAAGGCCTGGCAGGTCGTCAATCTCGGCACGCTGCAGAAGGCGATCGACGAGAAGAAGCTCGACGCCGCCAAGCCGATCGACGCTGCCGCCATGCTGGCGGCCGGCCTGTTCAAGAGGGCGTTCGACGGCGTGCGCCTCCTTGGCAAAGGCGAGATCAAGACCAAGATCGAAGTGAAGGTCGCGGGCGCCTCGGCGTCGGCGATCGCCGCGGTCGAGAAGGCCGGTGGCAAGGTCGAGCTGCCGCCCAAGGCGCAAGCCGAGGCGGCCTGAACCCTTCACGCGTGAGGTTCCATGGCATCCGCCGCCGAGCAACTTGCATCCAACCTGAACTGGGGCGCTATCGGTAAGGCAACCGAGCTGAAGAAGCGCCTGTGGTTCACCGTGGGCGCGCTCGTTGTCTTCCGTGTCGGTGCCTATATCCCCGTGCCGGGTGTGGATCCGCAGGCCCTGGCCGAGATCTTCGCCCAGAACGCCGGCGGCATTGCCGGCCTGCTCGACGTGTTCTCCGGCGGCTCGATCGGCCGCATGTCGGTGCTGGCGCTCAGCATCATGCCGTACATCTCGGCCTCCATCATCATGCAGATCCTGACGACGGTGGTGCCGTCGCTCGAGGCGCTGAAGAAGGAGGGCGAGGCCGGCCGCAAGAAGATCAACCAGTACACGCGCTACGGCACGGTGATCCTGGCCGCCTTCCAGGCCTACGGCATCGCCGTCGGCCTGGAGAGCCAGACGGCCTCGATGGGGCCGGTCGTCACCGACCCCGGCCTGTTCTTCCGCTTCGTCACCGTCATCACGCTGGTCGGCGGCACGCTGTTCCTGATGTGGCTTGGCGAGCAGATCACCGCCCGCGGCGTCGGCAACGGCGTCTCGCTGATCATCTTTGCCGGCATCGTGGCGGCCCTGCCGGGCGCGCTGATCCAGACCCTCGAGCTCGGCCGCACCGGTGCCCTGTCGGCGCTGTTCATCATCGCGCTGGTGGTCGGCGTGGTGGTCGTGGTGGCGGTCGTGGTGTTCATGGAGACCGCGCAGCGGCGCATCATCGTCCAGTATCCCAAACGCCAGGTCGGCAACCGCATGTATGGCGGCGAGGCCTCGCACCTGCCGCTCAAGATCAACACCTCGGGCGTCATCCCGCCGATCTTCGCCTCCTCGCTGCTGCTCTTCCCGGCGACCATCGCCTCGTTCCAGGGCAGCGCCGGCGAGCCCGGCTGGGTCCAGTGGATCGCGACCTATCTTGGCCACGGCCAGCCGCTCTACCTCTTGTCCTATATCGGCCTGATCGTCTTCTTCTGCTTCTTCTATACGACCGTCGTCTTCAACCCGGTCGACACGGCCGACAACCTGAAGAAGAACGGCGGCTTCGTGCCCGGCATCCGCCCGGGCAAGAACACTGCCGAGTACCTGGAATACATCCTCAATCGCCTGACCGTGGTCGGCGCGCTCTATCTCTCGGCGGTCTGCATCCTGCCCGAGCTGCTGATCGCCCGCGGCGGCGTGCCGTTCTATTTCGGCGGCACCAGCCTGCTGATCGTGGTCTCGGTGACCCTCGACACGGTGACCCAGATCCAGGCGCACCTGCTCGCCCACCAGTACGAGGGCCTCATCAAGAAGGCCCGCCTGCGGGGCCGCCGGTGAGCAGTGGGCCGATGAACATCATCCTCCTGGGACCGCCGGGCGCCGGAAAGGGCACCCAGGCGCAGCGGCTGCAGGCCGAGAAGGGCATGGTCCAGCTCTCGACCGGCGACATGCTGCGTGCCGCGGTGGCCTCGGGCAGCGAGCTCGGCAAGAAGGCCAAGGACATCATGGAGAAGGGCGAGCTGGTCCCCGATTCGCTGATGGTCGGCCTGATCCAGGACCGCATCGCCCAGCCGGACGCCGCCAAGGGCTTCATCCTGGACGGCTTCCCGCGCACCGAGGCCCAGGCCAAGGCGCTCGACGAGATGCTCGGCAAGGCGGGCAAGAAGCTCGACCGCGTGGTCGAAATGGAAGTCGACGAGAAGGCGCTGACCGAGCGCATCGTCGGCCGCTTCACCTGTGCGAAATGCGGCACGGGCTACCATGAGAAGTTCAAGCGACCGAAGATCGATGGCGTCTGCGACGTCTGCGGCAGCAAGGAGTTCACCCGCCGCAAGGACGATAATGCAGAGACCATGAAGACACGTATGGCGGCCTACCGCGCCCAGACCGAGCCTTTGCTGCCCTATTACGGGCATCGCGGGGTGCTCAGGAAGGTCGACGGCATGGCGGCGATGGATGAGGTTTACCGTCAAATCTCCGGGATTTTATCGGGGGCTTGACAAGATTGAGTTCCGTTGACTCGGGCACGCGCATCCCTATAATCGCGCGCTTTTCCGGGGCCAGCGGAACGTGTGACGGGCGCGCATTAGCGCGCCGTAAGTCTTTGAAGGAGTTGGAACTTTGGCTCGTATAGCCGGCGTCAACATTCCCACCGCCAAGCGTGTCGTGGTGGGGCTGCAATACATCCACGGGATCGGCCAGGCGAAAGCCAAGGAGATCCTGGGGAAAGTGGGGATCGACGTGTCGCGGCGTGTCAACACGCTGACCGACGACGAGGTCATCCGCATCCGCGAAGCCATCGACCGCGACTACACGGTCGAGGGCGACCTGCGCCGTGAAGTGGCGATGAACATCAAGCGTCTGATGGACCTCGCCTGCTACCGCGGCCTGCGGCATCGCCGCGGACTGCCCGTCCGTGGCCAGCGCACGCATACCAATGCGCGCACCCGCAAGGGCCCGGCCAAGCCGATCGCCGGCAAGAAGAAAGTCACGAAGTAAACTCGAAGGAATCGGATCATGGCCAAGCCTGCAGCCGCCGCGACCGGCGCCGCCGCCACCGGCGCGCGTCCCCGCCGCAAGGAGCGCAAGAACATCATCGCGGGCGTCGCTCACGTGAACGCCTCGTTCAACAACACGATCGTCACCATCACCGACGCGCAGGGCAATACGATCGCCTGGTCGTCGTCGGGCCAGCAGGGCTTCAAGGGTTCGCGCAAGTCGACGCCGTTCGCCGCCCAGATGGCGGCCGAGAACGCCGGCCGCAAGGCCATGGAGCACGGCATGCGCACGCTCGAGATCGAGGTTCGCGGGCCGGGTTCGGGTCGTGAGTCGGCGCTGCGTGCGCTGCAGGCGGTCGGCCTTGCCGTCACCGCCATCCGCGACGTGACGCCGATCCCGCACAACGGCTGCCGTCCGCCGAAGCGTCGTCGCGTCTGAGTTTCTTGCGTCGGCGGCGCGATCCTGCGCCGCCCGCTTTTGGAATGTTGTGGCGAGCCCCGTCGGGCGCGCCTGAACCAACCGGTCTAGAGGGGTAGCCCACGTGCTTCAGAAGAACTGGCAGGACCTGATCAAGCCGGAGAAGCTTGTCACCGAAGCCGGCGTCGATTCAGGTCGCACCGCGACCATCGTCGCCGAGCCGCTCGAGCGCGGTTTCGGTCTCACACTCGGCAATGCGCTGCGCCGCGTGTTGCTCTCCTCGCTGCAGGGTGCGGCCGTCACGTCGATCAAGATCGACAACGTGCTGCACGAGTTCTCGTCGATCCCCGGCGTCCGCGAGGATGTGGTCGACATCGTGCTCAACATCAAGGCCATGGCCGTGAAGATGCAGGGCGACCGCCCGCAGCGTCTTTACCTGCGCGCCGTCGGCCCCGGCGAAGTCACCGCCGGCATGATCGAGCTGCCGGGCGACGTCCAGATCATGGACCCCAAGCACCTGATCTGCACGCTCGACGATGGCGCCTCGATCTCGATGGAGCTGATGGTCGCCACCGGCAAGGGCTACATCCCGGCCTCGGCCAACCGGCCCGAGGACGCGCCGATCGGCCTGATCCCGGTCGACTCGGTGTTCAGCCCGGTCAAGCGTGTCTCCTACAAGATCGAGAACAGCCGCGTCGGCCAGGTCACCGACTACGACAGGCTCTCGATGACGGTCGAGACCAACGGCACGACCCGTCCGGACGATGCCGTGGCGCTGGCCGCCCGCATCCTGCAGGACCAGCTGCAGCTCTTCATCAACTTCGAGGAGCCGCGCGAGGTCCGCAAGGAAGAGCAGCAGGACGACTTCCCGTTCAACCGCAACCTCCTGCGCAAGGTCGACGAGCTCGAGCTGTCGGTGCGGTCGGCCAACTGCCTGAAGAACGACAACATCATCTACATCGGCGATCTGGTGCAGAAGACCGAGGCCGAGATGCTGCGCACGCCGAACTTCGGCCGCAAGTCGCTGAACGAGATCAAGGAAGTGCTGGCCGGCATGGGCCTCCACCTGGGCATGGAAATCCCGGGCTGGCCGCCGGACAACATCGAGGAGATGGCCAAGCGGCTGGAA
>DATGZZ010000079.1:0-9274 GCA_035296945.1 Reyranella sp. | reverse complement strand
GAGATCATTCGATCCTGTGCGGCGACCAGTTGGAGTTCCCGTTCGCCCATCGCCAGGGTGGCCTCGAGCACGGCATAGATCGACGAGGCGGCCTTGCCGAGCGCTGCCGGGGCGTCGCCGCTTTCGATCCAGTGCGCGGTGAACAACGCGGCGACGGCATCACCTGTTCCGTTGGGTGCGATCTCGAAGCCAATCAGGGGCGTTGCGATGCGCCACGCCGCGTCGTGGCTCACCGCGACCATCTCGACCTGGTCGGTCGCTGCGTCGGCGCGGCGCAGGCTGGTGACCAATGCCAGTCGTGGTCCTTTCAGCAGGCTGCGCGCAGCGGCAAGGGCATCGGCCATGGTCGCGACTTTGCCACCGGTCAGGTGCTCGAGTTCGAAGTGATTGGGCGTCACCAGGTCAGCCAAGGGAATGGCGCGCTCGCGGAAGAAGCTGTCGATGCCGGGCTTCACGTAGATACCGGTGTCGACGTCGCCCAGCACCGGGTCGCAGCACCACACGGCTTTGGCGTTGGCGGCCCGCACTTTGCGCGCGGTGTCGAGCACGACGTCGCCCAGGGCGGCGTCGCCGACGTAACCCGTCAGCAGCGCATCGCAGCGCGACAACATGCCCAAGGCCTCGATGCCGGCCACGATGTCGGCCACCTGATCGGCAGGCGCCGTGCGGCCGCGCCAGGCGCCATAGCCGGTATGGTTCGAGAATTCGACCGTGTTGACCGCCCAGACCTCGTGGCCCAATCGTTGCAAGGGAAAGGTCGCTGCCCGGTTGCCCACGTAGCCGTAGGCAACATGGCTCTGAAGCGAGAGAAAGCGCATGCCGTGGGCCACCTTGCCACAAGGAGGCCCGCCATTATAGTCCGCCCGCGTTTTCGGGAGCCTCTCATGTCACAGACCGTCCGCCCGCGCCGCAGCGTCCTCTACATGCCGGGCGCCAACACGCGCGCGCTGGAGAAGGCCAGGACCCTGCCGGCCGATGCGCTGATCTTCGACCTCGAGGATGCCGTGGCGCCCGAGGCCAAGGAAGCTGCGCGCACCAACGTCGTGCTGGCGGCCGAAAGCAAGGCCTACGGCAAGCGCGAGATCGCCATCCGCTGCAACGGGCTGGGCACGCCGTGGGGCGAGGCCGACATCGAGGCGATCGCCAAGTCCGGCGCCGACGCGATCCTGGTGCCCAAGGTCGAGAGTGCGGCGCAAGTGACGCACGTCGTGTCGCTGCTCGATACCGCGGGCGCGCCGACCGACATGGCGGTGTGGGCGATGATGGAGACGCCCAAGGGCATCCTGCGCGCCGAGGAGATCGCCGGTGCCCATCCGCGGCTCGGGCTGTTCGTCATGGGCACCAACGATCTGGTGAAGGACATGCGCGCGCGGCACACGCCGATGCGGCTGCCCATGATCACCGCGCTCGGCATCGGCATGCTGGCGGCCCGCGCGCATGGGCTCGCGATCCTCGATGGCGTCTACAACGACATCCAGGACGCGGCGGGCTTCCGCGCCGTGTGCCAGCAGGGCCTGGAGATGGGCTTCGACGGCAAGACGCTGATCCATCCCAGCCAGGTCGAACCGTGCAACGAGGTCTTCGCGCCCTCCGCCGCCGAACTCGAGATGGCCGGCAAGATCGTCGCCGCCTTCAAGGCGGCGCAAGCCGAGGGCAAGGGCGTTGTCACCGTCGATGGCCGCATGATCGAGAACCTGCATGTCGAGCAGGCCGAGCGCGCCCTGGCGCTCGCCTCGGCCATCAAGGAACTGCAGGCCGCGGCATGAGTAAGACCAGTCTGGGTAATTTTTTCGAGGACTTCCGCGTCGGCCAGGAGTTTCATCACGCCACGCCACGCACGCTGACCGAAGCCGACGCCGCCTTGAACGTAGGGCTTTACGGCTCGCGCTTCGCCGTCAATTCGTCGGATGAGTTCGCGCGCTCGATCGGGCTGCCGCGCGCGCCGCTCGATGATCTCCTGGTGTTCCATGTCGTGATCGGCAAGACCGTGAACGACATCTCGCTCAATGCCGTGGCCAATCTCGGCTATGCCGAGTTCCGCTGGGGCGTGCCGGTCTATCCCGGCGACACGCTGTCGGCGCGCTCCACGGTGCTCGGCCTGCGCGAAAATTCCAACAAGGCGAGCGGCGTCGTCTGGGTGCGCTCGACCGGCACCAACCAGAAGGGCGAGATGGTGCTGGACTACGTGCGCTGGGTGATGGTGCACAAGCGCGATCCGCAGGCGGCCGTGGGCGCGCCGGTGGTGCCGAAGACCGCGCCGTCGGTGATGCCGGCCGACCTGATCGTGCCGGACGGACTGAAGCTCGGCAGCTACGACGATGGTGCCGCCGGCTCGTCGCATCGCTGGGAGGATTATGAGCCCGGCGAACGCATCGACCATGTGAGCGGCATCACGCTCGAAGATTCCGACCACATGTTCTCGACGCGGCTCTACCAGAACACCGCGCGCGTCCATTTCGACGCCTTTGCCGGCAAGAACACGCGCTTTGGCCGAAGGCTGGCCTATGGCGGCCACATCATCTCGCTGGCCAGAGCGCTCTCCTTCAACGGTCTCGCCAACGGCTTCCGTCTGGCGGCGATCAATGCCGGCAGCCATGTCGGCCCGACCTTCGGCGGCGACACGATCTATGCTTGGTCGGAGGTGCTGGAGAAGGCGGCGCTGCCCGGCCGCAACGATCTCGGCGCGTTGCGACTGAGACTTATTTCGGCCAAGGATTGCCCCTGCGGTTCCTTCCCGGGCAGGCAGGCCGACGGCAAGTATCACGCCGCCGTCGTGCTCGATCTCGACTACTGGCTGCTGATGCCACGACGGGCCTAATTTCGCTTAGAAATCCGGGACTTAACACGCACCCTGTGGCGACTTTCGTTGACTTGAAGCAGCCGGGCGCTAAAAAAGCTCAGCCGATGTCGGCAATAGAGGTTTTCGCGCGATGAGCGTCGCCAATCGGCCGGTACATCGGCCGCTTTCTCCGCATTTGCAGGTTTACAAGCCGCAGCTCACGTCGACACTGTCGATCCTGCACCGCGCCACGGGCATCGCCCTGTCGGTCGGTGCGCTCTACCTGGTGATCTGGGTGATCTTCGCCTCCGCGAGCCCCGGCACCTACGCCAAGTTCCAGGCCTTCAACGTCTCGATCCTGGGCCGCATCTTCCTGGGCGGCTGGCTGTTCTGCATCTTCTACCACCTGTGCAACGGCATCCGGCACCTGTTCTGGGACGCAGGCATCGGCTTCGAGCTCAAGGACGCCTATCGCAGCGGCTGGATCGTCGTCGCCGTTTCGCTCGCCGCGACGATCGTGGCGTGGATCGTCGGCCTCAGGCTGGTGTGAGGAGGGACCGATGAACAGCGATCTTAGGACTCCTCTCTCCCGCGCGCGCGGTCTCGGCTCGGCCAGGCAGGGCGTGCATCATTGGTGGGCGCAGCGCATCACCGCCGTCGCCCTGATCCCGCTCGTGGTGTGGTTCGCCATCTCGCTGATCATGCTGAGCGGTGCGGACTACGCCGTCGTGCGCGCCTGGATCGGCTCGCCGGTCGTCATGGTGCTGCTGACGCTCACCATCGTCATCGGCCTGCATCATGGCCAGCTCGGCATGCAGGAGGTGGTCGAGGACTATGTCCACGGCGAGGGGCTGAAGCTGACGCTGATCGTGCTGCTGCGCTTCACTGCGGTGTTCTTCGGGCTGGCCGCGATCGTGGCCATCCTGCGTATCGGATTCGGAGGCTGAGCATGGCCGAGGCAGGCAAGAGCAACGGCACGGACGCCGGCACGGTCAATATCGGCGGCACCTCCTACACCATCATCGAGCACGAGTACGACGTCGTCGTCGTCGGCGCCGGCGGCTCGGGCCTGCGCGCCACCTTCGGCATGGCCAACAAGGGCTTCAAGACCGCCTGCATCACCAAGGTGTTCCCCACCCGCAGCCACACCGTGGCGGCACAGGGCGGCACCTCGGCGGCGCTGGGCAACATGGGCCCCGACGACTGGCGCTGGCACATGTACGACACCGTCAAAGGGTCGGACTGGCTGGGCGACCAGGACGCCATCGAATACATGTGCCGCGACGGCATCCCGGCGATCATCGAGCTCGAGCATTTCGGCGTGCCGTTCAGCCGCACGCCCGAGGGCAAGATCTACCAGCGCCCGTTCGGCGGCATGACCACGGAATACGGCAAGGGCATCGCGCATCGCACCTGCGCCGCCGCCGACCGCACCGGGCACGCCATCCTGCACACGCTCTATCAGCAGTCGCTCAGGAACAACGCCGAGTTCTTCATCGAATACTTCGCCCTCGACCTGATCATGGACGAGGGCGTGTGCCGCGGCGTCATGGCCTGGAACCTCGACGACGGCACGATCCATCGCTTCCGCGCCCACAAGACCGTGCTGGCGACCGGCGGCTACGGCCGCGTCTACCAGACCGCGACCTCGGCCCACACCTGCACCGGCGACGGCGGCGCCATGGTGCTGCGCGCCGGCCTGCCCCTGCAGGACCTCGAGTTCATTCAGTTCCATCCCACCGGCATCTACGGCGCGGGCTGCCTGATCACCGAGGGCGTGCGCGGCGAGGGCGGGTACGTGACCAACGCCAATGGCGAGCGCTTCATGGAGCGCTATGCGCCGTCAGCCAAGGACCTTGCCAGCCGCGACGTCGTCAGCCGCTCGATGACCGTCGAGATCCGTGAAGGCCGCGGCTGCGGCCCCAACAAGGACTACATCGAGCTGCACGTCGAGCATCTCGATCCCAAGGTCATCCACGAGCGCCTGCCGGGCATCGCCGAGACGGCGCGAATCTTCGCCGGCGTCGACGTCACGCGCCAGCCGATCCCCATCCTGCCGACCTGCCACTACAACATGGGCGGCATCCCGGCGAACTATCACTGCGATGCGATGACCGTTAAGGACGGCGATCCCTTCTACGCCGTGCCGGGCCTGATGGCGCTGGGCGAGGCGGCCTCGATCGGCGTGCACGGCTCCAATCGGCTGGGCTCCAACTCGCTGCTCGAGCTGGTGGTGTTCGGCCGCTCCGCCGCCAACCGCGTTGCCGAGCAGATGACGCCCGGACAGACGCACAAGCAGATCAGGAACGCCGGCGAGGACGCGATCGCCCGCCTCGACAAGATGCGGCATGCCAACGGCAGCACGCCGACGGCTCAGCTGCGCGCGCTGATGCAGAAGACCATGCAGAACGACTGCGCGGTGTTCCGCACCACCAAGACCCTGGCCGAGGGCTGCGCCAACATGGACAAGGTGTTCGCCGGCAAGGACGACATCCGCGTAAAAGACCGCTCGATGATCTGGAACTCCGATCTCATGGAGACGCTGGAGTTCCAGAACCTGATCCTGCAGGCCCAGGGCACGATCTACTCCGCCGCCAACCGCCTGGAGAGCCGCGGCGCGCATGCGCACGAGGACCATCCCGAGCGCGACGACAAGAACTGGTTGAAGCACACGGTCGTGTGGGTCGACGAGCACACCGGCAAGACCCGTATCGACTACCGCCCGGTCAACCTGCAGCCGATGAGCAACGACGTGCAGTCGTTCCCGCCCAAGGTTCGCGTGTACTGAGTTCGAGAGGAAGCGATGGCTGAGTTCACACTGCCCGCCAATTCCAAGATCGGCACGGGCGAGACCTACAAGGCGCCGGGCGGCGCCAAGAACATCAAGACGTTCAAGATCTATCGCTGGACGCCGGACGACGGCAAGAACCCGTCGCTCGATACCTACGAAGTCGACATGGACACCTGCGGTCCGATGGTTCTCGACGCGCTGATCAAGATCAAGAACGAGATAGACAGCTCGCTCACCTTCCGCCGCTCGTGCCGCGAAGGCGTGTGCGGTTCATGCGCGATGAACATCGACGGCACCAACACGCTGGCCTGCACCAAGTACATTGCCGACGTGAAGGGCGACATCAAGATCTACCCGCTGCCGCACATGCCGGTGGTGCGCGACCTGGTGCCCGATCTCACCGTGCCCTACGCCCAGCTCTCCACGATCGAACCGTGGATCAAGACCACCACCCAGCCGCCGACGCGCGAGCGCCTGCAGTCGCCCGAGGAGCGCGCCAAGCTCGACGGCCTGTGGGAGTGCATCCTCTGCTTCTGCTGCTCGACCTCGTGCCCGTCCTACTGGTGGAACGGCGAGCGCTATCTCGGCCCGGCCATCCTGCTGCAGGCCTATCGCTGGCTGGCCGACAGCCGTGACGAGGCCAAGGGCGAGCGGCTCGATCAGCTCGAAGACCCGTTCCGGCTCTATCGCTGCCACACCATCATGAACTGCACCAAGACCTGCCCCAAGCATCTCAATCCGGCGAAGGCGATCGCCGAGATCAAGAAGATGATGGTGGAGCGGACGATTTGACCGGGTTGGCAGCGGGGATGTAGAATTTGGCCAAGTTGGCCAACTTCTCATGACCAAGGTCTTCAACCTCTACGAAGCCAAGAACCAGCTCTCGTCGCTGGTGGATCGTGCTGCCGCTGGCGAAGAAATCGTCATCGCCAAGCACGGCCAGCCGATGGCCAAGCTGGTGCCGGTGCCGCGCAAGAAAAAGGAGCCACGCAAGCCTCAGAACTTGTTGGGCGTGACCTATATCGCGGACGATTTCGACGCTCCGCTGCCGCCGGAATTGCTCAAGCAGTTTGGATACGACCCCTGACGTGGACTTGCTGCTCGATACGCACGTCTTCATCTGGTGGAACGTGGACCACACGCGACTGAGCGAGGGAGTGCAAGCGGCTGTCGCGGATCCAGAGAACAGGATCGTCATCAGCGCCGCGAGCGTCTGGGAAATATCGATAAAGCGAATGATCGGCAAGCTGGCCTTCCATCACGATACGCTGAACGCCATTACCGGTGGTGGATTT
Organism: Reyranella sp.; assembly: GCA_035296945.1. Classification (GTDB taxonomy): domain Bacteria; phylum Pseudomonadota; class Alphaproteobacteria; order Reyranellales; family Reyranellaceae; genus Reyranella. The sequence continues at coordinate 2,409 of DATGZZ010000079.1, read as the reverse complement.
GAGGCGCTTGTCATAACGCCGGCGCACGCCGATGCGGCGGGATCGCTTCCTCTGCATCATAACGATCCTTTCGATTGGCTACTGATTGCCCAGGCTCGACACGAGGGGTTGGTGCTGGTCACTCAGGACCGTCAGCTCTTGTCCTATGGAGTCCCACTCCTCGGCGTGAGCTGAACCGGCGCAGCCTTTGGAAGGCTGCGTTCAACGAAAACAGGGAGCCAAATCGATGATGTTCAAATCTCTTGTCATCGCCGCATCCTTATCCATTGCGGCGGCACCAGCATTCGCGGGCCAGACCTTCGATGCCGTCAAGGCCAAGGGCTTCGTGCAGTGCGCGGTCAACACCGGGCTGGCGGGCTTCTCGATGGCCGACAGCCAGGGCAAGTGGACGGGCCTCGACGTCGATCTCTGCAACGCGATCGCGGCGGCCATGTTCGGCGATGCCGAGAAGTCGAAGTTCACGCCGACCACGGCGCAGCAGCGCTTCGTGGCGCTGCAGTCGGGCGAGGTCGACGTCATCACGCGCAACGCCACGCAGACATTGCTGCGCGACACCTCGCTCGGCTTCAACATCGCCGGCGTCAATTTCTACGACGGCCAGGGCTTCTTGGTGCCGGCCAAGAGCAACATCAAGAGCGCCAAGGAGCTCGGCGGCGCCACGATCTGCGTGCAGCCCGGTACCACCACCGAGCTCAACCTCGCCGACTATTTCCGCAAGCAGAAGATGACGTTCAAGCCGGTGCTGATCGAGAAGCTCGACGAGCTCCTGCAGGCCTATGCCGCCGGCCGCTGCGATGCCTACACGACCGATGCCTCGGGCCTGGCGGCCGTGCGCGTCGGCCAGCTCGCAGGCAAGGGCGAGCATGTGATCCTGCCCGAGCGCATCTCCAAGGAGCCGCTGGGCCCGATCGTGCGCCACGGTGACGACCAGTGGTTCGACCTCGTGAAGTGGACCCTGATGGGCATGATCGAAGCCGAGGAGATGGGCATCACGTCCAAGAACGTCGACGAGATGCTGAAGAGCGACGATCCCGCGATCAAGCGCTTCCTCGGCGTCACGCCGAGCTTCGGCAAGGCCGTCGGGGTCGACGAGAAGTGGATGTACAACGTCATCAAGCAGGTCGGGAACTACGGCGAGACCTACGATCGCAACGTCGGCCCGTCGACGCCGCTCAAGCTCGAACGCGGCCAGAACGCGCTGTGGACCAACGGCGGCCTGATGTACGCGATCCCGTTCCGGTGATGCTGGGGGCGCGCGACTCCAGTCGCGCGGCTTCGTCGGTCTGGCATGATCGCGCCACTGGAGTGGCGCGCCCCCAGCGCTACTCCGTCCGTTCGAACCGCATCTTCTTGATGCGGCCGGTCGAGACCTCGATGGCCTCGATGCGGCCTGCGCGGTCGCGCACCAGATGGGCGAGCTGGGTCGCCGAGATCCAGCCGGTCGGCATCTCGGTCTCGACGGTGTCGGCATCCACGCCCTGCACCTTCCAGGCCGGGCCGCTCGCGATCAGCGGGCCGCTCACCGCCATCTGCCAGCCGGCGCCGTTGCGTGTGATGTTCCAGCTGGCACCCGAATCTGCCGATACGTAGGTCCCGGCAAGCCCCGCCGGCACCGCCTTGCGCTTGCCGAGCTTCTTGAAGTTGAGCACGCGACCCGCGCCCAGATCGACGCGCAGCAGGCCCTTGCCGGGCTTCAGCATGAACTCGAACGAACCGCGCTCGGCACCGAACCACCCGCCGGGCCGGCGGCCCAGCACGAAGGGCATGCCGTTCTGGGTCACCGTGGCCTCGCCGTTCTTCCACGCCAGATCGAACAACGAAGGCTCGTCGGCATTGAACCAGGTGCCGGCGATCGGCTTGATCTCGGCCTCGGTGATCGGATCGAGCTTGGGCTTCAGCCGCTTGTCGCCCTCCAGCGCGTCAGCGGCGATGGCATGCGCCAGCCGCCAGGGATCGATGGTGGCGAGGTTGGCGATCACGATCACGGTGATATCGGCTGCCGGCACGCGTAAAAACTCGGTGCGATAGCCCGGCCACAGGCCGCCATGGCCGATCGTTTCGAAGCCGCGCACCTCGCCGACGCCGACGCCGCGGCGATAGTGGTTGGCATGGCCGCCGGTCAAAGGAGCGATGGCGGTGAGCTGCGCCGGCAGCGTCTTGCCAAGCACCGGATTGTCGAAGTGCCGGCTCCAGATCAGCAGATCCTCGACGCTGGAGGTGAGACCGCCTTCACCGCCCTGGGGATAGGCATGGCCGGCGCGGCGGAAGCCCTGCTTGTCGTCGCCGAGATAGCCTGTGGCGAGATTGGGGATCACCGTGTCGATGTCGGCCGCCAGCATGGTGCTGCTCATGCCGAGTGGCTTGAAGATGCGCTCTTCCATGACCTCGCCCAGCCTTTTCTTGGTGAGG
>DATGZZ010000078.1:0-4235 GCA_035296945.1 Reyranella sp. | reverse complement strand
GGTCGTCACCGGCCAGGTGAAGGCAGGCACGCTGCGGGCGCTTGCCGTGACGTCGCCCAAGCGCGCGGCGAGCCTGCCCGACGTGCCGACGCTCGCCGAGCTTGGCATCAAGGGCTCCGATGTCGAGACGTGGTTCGGCCTCACCGCCCCTGCTGCGACAGCACGTGACATCATCCAGCGGCTGAATGCCGAAGTCCGGAAAGCCCTGGCCACGCCCGATCTGCAGCAGCGCTTCGCCGAGCTCAGCCTGTCGGTGGCGCCGAGCTCGCCCGAGGAGCTCGACGCGCTGATCAAGTCGGAGGCGGTGCGCTGGGGCGAAGTCATCCGTCGTGCCAACATCCGCGCCCCGGAATGACCCGGCACGACTATTGCGTCGCTTCTAAGCAAAGGGAGTAGATCAGGTGGCCGAGAGTTCCGACCCCATCGAGCTGGAGCTGTTCAAGAACGCGATCTTCTCGATCGCCGACGAGATGGCGCTGACGGTGTTCCGCACCACCTACTCGGGCGTGCTCAAGGACAACATGGACTATTCGACGGGCTTCGCCGATGCCAACGGCAAGCTCGCGGCCCAGGGCCTCACTCTGCCCGGCCATCTCGGCTCGGTGCCGACGGCCATGGATGCCATCATGCGCCACTTCAAGGACGACATGGCGCCGGGCGACGTCTTCATCATGAACGACCCGTTCGATGGCGGCATGCACCTGCCCGATATCTTCATCTTCAAGCCGCTCTATCACGAGGGCGAGCGGCTGGCCTTCGCCTGCACCGTCTGCCACCACATCGACGTCGGCGGCCGCGTCGCCGGTTCGAACGCCTCGGATTCGACCGAGATCTACGCCGAAGGCCTGCGCATCGCGCCGATGAAGCTCTACGAGGCGGGCAAGCTCAACAAGACCATCATGACGTTCATCGAAAAGAACGTCCGTTTGCCGGTCCAGCTGTTCGGCGACCTGCGCGCCCAGCTCGCGGCCTGCCATATCGGCGAGACGCAGTTTGCCGAGATCGTGGCGCGCTACGGCGCGGAGAAGACCAAGTTCTACCTCAAGGAGGTCATCGACTACGCCGAGCGCCTGACGCGGGCGGCGCTGGAGAAGCTGCCTGACGGCGAATGGAGCTTCGAGGACTGGATCGACGACGACGGCGTCGACTACGGCAAGCCGATCCGCCTCTTCGTCACCATCCGCAAGACAGGCGGCCACATGGTGGTCGACTGGACCGGCACCAATCCGCAGGTCAAAGGCGCCATCAACAATACGCTCTCCTTCACCAAGGCCGCCTCCTACACCGGCGTGCGCTCCGTCCTGCCGCCCGGCATCCCCAACAACGAAGGCGTGTTCCGCGCCATCGAAGTGATCTGCCCGCCGGGCACGGTCGGCAACGGCGTGCTGCCGGCGGCCTGCGCCGCGCGCGGCCTGACCGGGTTTCGCATGGTCGACTGCATGTTCGGCGCGCTCGCCATGATGCTGCCCGACAAGGTCAAGGCGGCGGGCGACGGCGGCAACACCGGCATCTCGATCGGCGGCTACGATGCCGAGCGCAAGCCGTTCGTCTATGTCGACTTCACCTGCGGCGCCTGGGGTGCGCGGCCATGGGCCGACGGGCTCGACGGCAACTCGCACATGTTCGCCAACATGGCCTCGCACTCGATCGAGGTCACCGAGGCCGAGCAGCCCATGCAGCTTCTGGCCTACGAGTTCGTCGCCGACCGCGCCGGTGCGGGCAAGTTCCGCGGCGGCGTGCCGTTCCGGCGCGACTACAGGTTTCTCGAAGACGAAGGGATGCTGCAGGTCCGTTCTGACCGGCGCGACCATCGGCCGTTCGGCCTCTATGGCGGCAGCCCGGGCGCGCCGTCGGAGAACTACATGAACCCCGACGGCGAGAATCGCCTGCTGCCGTCCAAGCTCACCATGACCATCAAGAAAGGCGAGGTGTTCCGCCACGTGCTGGCCGGCGCCGGCGGCTGGGGCGATCCGCTGGAGCGCGATCCGGCGGCGGTGCTGCGCGACGTGAGGAACGAGCTTCTATCGCCGCAGAAGGCGCTCGCCGATTACGGCGTCGTCGTCGACAGCGCGAACTGGACAGTCGATGCCGCGGCGACCGCACGCCGACGCGAGGAGATGCGCCGGGCACGCGGCTGGACCGAGACGCCCAAGGTGCAATGGCACGATCCCGAACTGCTGCGCCGCGCGGCGGAGTAGGTCCATGGCTGTCACCTATCGCGCCGGTGTCGACATCGGCGGCACCTTCACGGATATCGTGCTGCTGGGCTCCGACGGCACGGTCCATACCAAGAAGATCTCGTCCAGCACCGGCAACTACGCCCAGGCGATCGTCGACGGGCTGAGCGAAGTCTTCAGCGAGACCGGCCTTTCCGGTGCCGCCATCGACGAGATCCGCCACGGCACCACCGTCGCCTCCAACGCCATCCTGGAGCACAAGGGCGCGCGCGTCGGCCTCATCACCACGAAAGGCTTCCGCGACGTGCTGGAGATCCGCACGCTGCGCATGCCCAAGCTCTACGACATCGGCTGGACCAAGCCCGAACCGCTGGTCGAGCGCTACCTGCGCAAGGTCGTCGATGAGCGCATCGACCATCGCGGGCACGTCGAGCGCGCGCTCGATCCGGCCGACGCCGAGCGCGCCGTCGACGCCCTGCTGGCCGAGAAGGTCGAGGCGATCGCCGTCTGTCTGCTGAACTCCTTCGCCAATCCTATACACGAGGCGATGCTGAAGGAGATCATCACACGAAAGGCCCCTCGCCTGCCTCAAAGTCTGTCGTTCGAGGTGTTGCCCGAGATCAAGGAATATGAGCGCACCTCGACGACGGTGATCAACGCCTACGTCATGCCGATCGTCGCCACCTACCTCAGGGCGCTGCGCAAGGGGCTCGATGCCGGCGGCATCCCGGCCCGGCTGCTCTTGATGCAATCGAACGGCGGCCTCACCACCGACGCTGCCGCGGCCGAGCGGCCGATGAACATCATCGAATCCGGACCGGCCGGCGGCGTGGTCGGCGCCCAGGCCCTGGCGCGCGTAAAAGATCTCGACAAGATCATCACCTTCGACATGGGCGGCACGACCGCCAAGGCCTCGATGGTCGAGCACGGCGAGGTCGCGCGCGCCCAGGAATACGCCGTGGGTGCGGGCATCATGATCGGCTCGCGGCTGCTGACGGGCGCCGGCTATACGCTCAAGGTGCCGGCCATCGACCTTGCCGAGGTCGGCGCCGGCGGCGGCTCGCATGTCTGGATCGACGGCGGCGGCGCCCTGCAGGCCGGTCCCGAGAGTGCCGGCGCCTCGCCCGGCCCGGTCTGCTACGACCAGGGCGGCACGGAACCCACCATCACCGACGCCAACGTCCTGCTGGGCTACATCAACCCGGCGCATCTCGTCGGCGGCGCGCTGAAGCTCAATGCCGAGAAGGCGCGCACGGTGTTTGCCGAGAAGATCGCCGGGCCGCTCGGCATGCCGCTCGAGCGCGCGGCCTATGGTGCGCACCTGATCGTGGCGTCCAACATGATCCGCGCCATCAAGGCGGTATCGACCGAGCGCGGCCGCGACCCGCGCGACTTCGCCCTGTTCGCCTTCGGCGGCAACGGACCGCTCTTCGGAGCTGGCATGGCAGCGTCACTCGGCATCAAACGCGTGGTCGTGCCGCCATCGGCCGGCCTCTTCTCGTCGTTCGGCCTGCTCTATGCCGACGTCGAACATCACTACGCCCGCACCTTCCGCCGGCTGTTGCGCCAGGCCGATCTGGGCGAGATCGACAAGGCCTGGGATGCGCTGGCGAAACAGGCGAGCGATCAGCTCGCCATCGAAGGTTTTACCGACCAGCAAGCCCGGCTCCGGCGATCGGCTGCCCTGCACTACAAGGGCCAGAGTTACGAGCTCACCGTGCCGGTGCCCGACGGTCCGATGGATGCGCGCATGGCGACGCATCTCGAGCAGGCCTTCGCCGAGGAACATGAACGGACCTACGGACATCGCGCCGGGCCCGACGAGCCGGTCGAGCTGGTCTCGATCCAGCTTGTTGGCTCGGGCCTGCGCGAGGGCTCAGGCGTCCCGCAGAGCGTGGCGTCGAGCCGACGGGACAGCAGCGCCAGGCAGGCCTCGCGCCAGGCCTATTTCGGCGACGAGCACGGCTGGCTGGCGACACCTGTGCTGAGCCGCGCCGACCTTGCCGGCGGCCGCGCCGGTCCGCTGATCGTCGAGGAATATGATTCAACCTGCGTCGT
>DATGZZ010000077.1:0-6072 GCA_035296945.1 Reyranella sp. | reverse complement strand
GCCGGACAATGCCGAGCATCCGTCGCTGCCCATCCACAATCACTGCCTGTTCAAGCTGGGCCTCAACTTGGGTGAGATCTGGTGGCTGAAAGACCTGGCGCTGTGGCTGCGCGACAAGAAGCGCTCGCGCTTCCTGCTGACCGCCCCGCCGCTGCGTCTGCCGGGCGCGGTCGGTTCGCCTGCAACGCCCGTGGCGACCGTGTAATCTCTCCGACATGGCATCGTCGTTTCCGGCGCTCATCGCCGAAAGTCTCAAGACCGGGAAGTTCAGGCTGCTCGATATCGGCTGCTCGGGCGGCCTCGATCCGCTGTGGCGGGCCTTCGAGCCCCGGCTGCAGGCGCTCGGCATCGACGCCAGCGTCACCGAGTGCAAGCGGCTGGCCGGGCTGGAGCGCAATCCGGACGTCTCCTACGTGGCGGCCTTCGCGGCGCGATCGGCCGACAAGCCGATCGACATCTCGGCCGGGCCGGCGGCGCCATTGATCATGAAGATGCGCGACCGCATGAGCTTCATGCGCACGCGCGAGATCCGCGATGCCCGGCTGAAGCAGGCCTCGACCGAGGAACAGCTGCGCCACAATGCCTGGGAGATGACGGGGCTGGCCGATCCGGCCAAGCCCGTCGTCCTGCCCGAGCTTCTGGCCGAGCGCGGCTGGGGCGATCTCGACTACATCAAGCTCGACGTCGACGGCGCCGACTTCGACATCCTGCAATCCTTCGCCGGGCGCTTCGATCCGCTGCAGACGATCGCGGTCCAGCTGGAGGTCAACTTCGTCGGCACCGACCGGCCCGACGAGCACACCTTCCACAACACCGACCGCTTCATGCGCGCGCACGGCTTCGACCTCTTCCGGCTCGACGTGCGTAATTTCTCGGTCCGCGCCCTGCCCGCCCGCTACATCTGGCCGACGCCAGCGGAGACGGTGTCGGGCCGGCCGTTCCAGGGCGAGGCGTATTACGCGCGCGACGTGGTGGAGGCGCATCGCGCGGGCGCCGCTCCGGCGCTCGGCATCGAGAAGCTCGCCAAGCTCGCGGCGGTCTTTTCGGCATGGCAGGTGCCGGACGCGGCAGCCGAGCTCGTGCTTGCGCGCCGCGCTGAGTTCACTCCCTTGTTCGACGTCGATGCCGGCCTCGATCTGCTGGCCGCCCAGACGCAGACCCAGCGCAGCCGACCGCTGCCCTATCGCGAGTACATGGCGACGTTCGAAGCGGATGCGCCCGGCTTCTACCGGCCCGAGGGCCCGGTGCCGACGTGGGAGCGCCTGAAGTCAGCCTGGCGCGGCTACTGGTTCCCGCGCGAGAAGCGACATTAGCTTTACGCACGACGTCGACTCGCGACCACTGTCATCCCGAGCGCAGCGAGGGACCTTTAAGGCCGCGGGAAAGGTCCCTCGCTGCGCTCGGGATGACAGCGTTGTTGTGGCGTGCTCCCTAAGCCTTCTTCTCCCAGCCGCCGGCGGGCGTCTGTTGCCAGTAGACCACCGTGTGGCCGGCCGCCTTGTACGCCTTCCAGCGTTCGCGCGATTCGGCCACGGCGGTGTCGTCGCGGCCGTCGAACAGTTCGAAGCAGCGCTTGTAGTCGCCGACCTTCTCCGAGCGCGCGCGGTCGGCGACGAAGAGGAACTTCGCCCCGTTGGGATTCTCGTCGAGATGCGTCAGCCAGATCGGCTGGCGGTCGGCCTCGCCGTCCTTGGCCGCACCATGCGGCAGGAAGCCGTTGGGGTCGCAGGTCCAGAGATGCGTGTTGAGCGCATCGACGCGCTCGGGCGAGCCCACCATCACCACCGCCCGCTCGCCCGCCTGCAGGGTCTTGGCCAGCAGGCGGGGCAAGGCGTCTTCGAGCGACGAGCGGGTCAGGTGATAGAAGTTGACCTCGGTCGCCATGCGCCGATCACTTCTCGTAGTTGTCGGCGATCCACGTGTCGAGCAGACGCACGCCGTAGGCGGTGGCGCCCTTCGGCGTCGTGCTGTCGCCCTTGCTCGACCACGCCATGCCGGCGATGTCGAGATGCGCCCAGGCCACACCCTCCTGCACGAAGCGCTGCAGGAACTGCGCCGCCGTGATCGAGCTGGCGTCACGGCTGTTGGTGACGTTGCGCATGTCGGCGATCTCGGAATCGATCATCTTGTCGTACTTCGGCCCGAGCGGCAGGCGCCACAGCTTCTCGCCGATGCCGGCGCCGGCGGCGCGCAGCTTGTTGGAGAGCTGGGTGTTGTTGCTGAACAGGCCGGCGCGCTCATGGCCCAGGGCCACGATGATGGCGCCAGTCAGGGTCGACAGCTCGACCATAGCCTGCGGCTTGAACTTCTCCTGGGCATACCACATGGCGTCGCACAGGATCAGCCGGCCCTCGGCGTCGGTGTTGATCACCTCGACGGTCTGGCCCGACATGCTCTTGACCACGTCGCCCGGGCGCTGGGCGTTGCCGTCCGGCATGTTCTCGACCAGGGCGCAGACGCCGACGACGTTGGCGCGCGCCTTGCGGCCGGCCAGCAGGCGCATGGCGCCGGTGACGGCGCCGGCGCCACCCATGTCCCACTTCATGTCTTCCATGCCGCCGGCTGGCTTCAGTGAAATGCCGCCGGTGTCGAAGCACACGCCCTTGCCGATCAGGGCGACCGGCTTCTGCGACTTCGGTCCGTTCATCCAGCGCATCACCAGCAGCTGCGATTCGCGCTCGCTGCCCTGGCCCACGCCCAGCAGCACGTTCATGCCGAGCTTCTTCATCTCGGCTTCGCCTAAAATCTCGATCTTGACGCCGAGCTTGGTGAGCTCACGCGCGCGGCGGGCGAACTCCGCGGGATACAGCACGTTGGCGGGCTCGCTCACCAGGTCACGGGCGAAGAACACCGCATCGACGGTGGGCTCGAGCTGCCCGTAGGCGCGGCGCGCCTCGGCGGGGCCGGCGACGAAGACCGTGATCTGCTCGAGCGAGTTCTTCTGCTCGGGCTTGTCCTTGGTTTTGTACTTCTCGAACCGGTAGTTGCGCAGCTGCGCGCCGAGCGCGATGCGGGCCGCGATCTGGCCGGGCGTGAGCCTGCTGCCCTTCACCGGATCGACGGCGACGGTCACCGCCTTCTGTCCCGCTGCATTGGCTTCGGCGGCGAGGATGCCGCCCAGGGCCTCGGCGGCCCGCGCGTCGAGCTCGCGATTCTTGCCGACACCGAGCAGCGTGAGGCGCGCGATGTTGCCGGCCGTGCCCAGAACCGTCAGCGACTGGCCCTTGGCGCCGGTGAAGCGGCTGGCATCGATTGCCCGCGCGACGGTCCCTCCGGCGTCGGTGTTGATCCATTGTGCGCTTGCCAGGAGTTGCTTGTCGGCCGCTACGAAGGCCGCGACATTGCCCGAGAAGGCCTTCGGAAAGGCCGAAAATTCCACTTTCATTCAGTCCCTCGCTTATGAACGGCGATTTTTCACCCCTGCGGCAGGCCGGCGCAAGCAGCGAATCCATTCGAAATCGCTGCAAATTCGGGGTGGCGTCCTGCTGCGGCCGACAGTATCAGTACCGGCCCCCAAAACGGACATGGAAATGACTTCAGCAACTCTCCCTCGCGTCTCGGTCGTCGGCCTCGGCAAGCTTGGAGCGCCGCTCGCCGCGGTGCTCGCCAGCCGCGGCTTCACCGTGATCGGCCTCGACGTCAGCAAGGTGCTGGTCGATTCGCTGAATGCCGGCAAGATGCCGATCGTCGAGCCGCAGCTCAACGAGCTGATCGCGGCCAACAAGGAGCGGCTGTCGGCGACGATGGATCCCAACGAGGCGATCCAGAACAGCGACGCCAGCTTCGTGATCGTGCCGACGCCGTCGGACAGCACCGGCTTCTTCTCCAACCGCTTCGTGCTGCAGGCGATGGAGTCACTGGGCAAGGCGCTGCGCAACAAGAAGGGCTACCACATGGTGAACATCACCAGCACGGTGATGCCCGGCAGCACCGGCGGCGAGATCAAGGCGACACTGGAAGCCGCCTCCGGCCGCAAGGTCGGGCCCGACCTCGGCCTCTGCTACAACCCGGAATTCATCGCCCTCGGCAGCGTCGTGCGCGACATGCTGTTCCCCGATTCGATCCTGATCGGCGAGAGCGACACCAAGGCCGGCGACGTGCTGCAGACCATCTACCTGCAGATGTGCGAGAAGAAGCCGCCGGTGCAGCGCATGAACTTCGTCAGCGCCGAGCTCACCAAGATCTCGGTCAACACCTACGTCACAACCAAGATCTCCTACGCCAACATGCTGGCCGACATCTGCGACCGCCTGCCGGGTGCCGATGTCGACGTCGTCACCAAGGCGCTGGGCGCCGACACGCGCATCGGCTCGAAGTACCTGAAGGGCGCGATGGGCTATGGCGGCCCGTGCTTCCCGCGCGACAACGTCGCCTTCGCAGCCCTTGCCCGCAAGATCGGCGCGCGCGCCGACGTGGCCGAGGCGACCGACCGCATCAACAACCACCAGATCGACCGCCTGACCGGCCTGGTCGCCAAGTTCGCCAAGGCCGGCATGCGCATCGCGCTGCTCGGCCTCAGCTACAAGCCGCAGACGCCGGTGGTCGAGGAAAGCCACAGCGTCAAACTCGCCGCCAAGCTCGCCGACGCAGGCTACATCGTCTCGGTGCACGATCCGCTGGCGCAGGACGCCGCGATCGCCGTGCTGGGCGACAAGGTGGTCGGGGCGTCGTCGCTCGAGGGCGCGGTGCGCGAGTGCGATCTCTTGATCGTCGCCACCGGCTGGCCCGAGTACAAGGCGATCGACCCGGCGTGGTGCAAGCGCCACGGCCAGCGCCTCACGGTGCTCGACCTGTGGCGCACGCTGCCGGCCGACAAGTTCGCCGACGTGGCCGACGTGCTCTACCTCGGCTCCGGCCGCTAGGGCGCACCGCCATGGCCGATTCCGACAGGAAGAGGCCATCGAGCGTGCTGCAATCGACCTACGCGATCGCCGACGAGTGGCTGCGACTGCGCACGCTGCCGACCGGCCCGGTCATAGAGCATCCCGACTGGGTCGACGTGATCGCGCTCACCGCCGAGCTCAACATCGTGCTGGTCGACCAGTACCGGCATTCGGTGCGCAGCGTGCGGACCGAATTCCCCGCCGGCACGGTCGACGATGGCGAGGAGCCGCTGGTCGCCATACAACGCGAGCTGCTGGAGGAGACCGGCTACGCCAGCGACGAATGGCACCTGCTGGGCACGGCGCCAGTCTATCCGCCGCTGCAGACCAATCGCATCTATTCGTTCCTGGCGCTGAACGCCCGGCGCATCGGCGGCCAGGCGCTGGACGATGGCGAGGTCATCCACGCCTATGAGCTGCCGTTCACGCAATTCATCGACAAGGTGCAGTCGGGCGCAATCGAGTTGCCTGCGCTTCAGCTCGCCGGTCTGTGGTGGCTGCAGGCGCAGCTCACAGGGCGTGGCGTCCCCGGAATTTCAATACCTTTCCCTTGAGCGATTCGTCCTCGCGCGGCAGCCCGGCCAGGACCTGGCTGCAGAAGGGATTGATGTTGGCGCCGACGTAGTTCGTGAAGGTCACCCAGAACTTGTTGTAGATCACGTTGACGCCGATGAAGCGGCGCCCCACGCGCCGGCCCTCCGGACGCGTCTCGGCCTCGGTCGCGGCCGCCCGCTTGAACAGCCGCTCGGCGACCTTCAACCGCTTCTTGTCGACCGGCCCGATCGGCCGGCCGGCGCGCACGGGCTCGGTGGCCGTCTGGGTGGCAAGGCCGAACTCGAAGATGAAGAGCTCGGCCGACGAGAGCTGCTCGGCGAACGGCGCGCGCTCGACGCCCGCCAGATCCGCCGGCAGGCCCTCGCACTCCTCGGGGATCAGGATCGGGCCAGTGAAGCCCATGCCCTTCCAGGCCTTGGCAAAGCTCGAGACGAAATCGGGACGCGTGGCGACCAGCATCAGGTTGGTCGAGCGCGGGAACGTCACGACCTGGTCGCAGACGAACGGCAGCGTGTGCGGCAGGTCGTAGGTGAGATCGTCGAACAGCTGCCATTCCAGGCTGGTCTCGACGAACGGCGTCGTCGCCGGCTCGATCGCCTTGTCGAGACCGGCCGAATAGCGCTGGTAGGGAGTG
>DATGZZ010000076.1:0-9917 GCA_035296945.1 Reyranella sp. | reverse complement strand
TGCGATCGGGCGGATTGAGCGCATAGCTGCGGTCGAGGCGCTTGAGATCGGTGTAGCCCAGCACCTTGGCGCCGGCCGGCGCATCGACCGGCGGCACATGCACCAGGCCCGACGTGTCGGATGCAGCGACGGGCGTATGGCCCATCGCGGCATGGTCCATCTTCGAATGGTCCATCTTCGAATGGTCCATGCCACTGTGGCCACCACTGCCATGTCCCATGTCGGCCGTGCCGAGAACGCCTGGCGGCCGCAGCACGGGCAGCGGACCCGCCATGCCCTCGCGCGGCGCCAGCGTGGCGCGGGCGAAGCCGCGGCGGTCGATCGACTGGCCTTCGATGGTGTAGGCGCGCTCCTCGCGCGGCTCGACGATCACGTCGTAGGTCTCACCGACCCCGATGCGGAACTCGTCGACGTCGACCGGAGCCACGTCGTTGCCGTCGGCCTGCACCACCTTGAGCTTCAACCCGGGAATGCGGGCGTCGAACACCGTCATGGCCGAGCCATTGATGAAGCGCAGCCGCACCTTCTCGCCGGGCTTGAAGAGCCCGGTCCAGTTGTCGGTGGGCCCGCGGCCGTTCACCAGGAAGGTGTAGCCGGTGACGTCGGCAAGATCGGTCGGGTCCATGCGCATCTCGCCCCAGGCCAGCCGGTCGGAAATGATCGCCTGGCGCTCCTCGGTGGTCTTCGCCGCGCGCAGGTCGCGCAGAAGGCCGGGCAAGGTGCGCTTTCGGTCGTTGAAGTAGCCCGGCTCCTGCTTCAGCTTGCGCAGGATGGCGCCGGGCGACATCGGATGGTGGTCGGAGAACATCACCACGTAATCGCGCGCCACCTTGTGGCGGTCGCCTTTCGCCGGCTCGATGACGATGGGCGCGTACATGCCCTCCTGCTCCTGGCCGCCGGAATGGCTGTGGTACCAGTAGGTGCCCGACTGCCGGACCTTGAAGCGGTAGGTGAAGGTCGTGCCGGGCTTGATGCCGGCGAAGCTCACCATCGGCACACCGTCCATGTAGTAAGGCAGCAGGACGCCGTGCCAATGGATCGAGGTGTCTTCGTTCAGCCGGTTGGTGACGTTGAGGGTGACCTCTTCGCCCTCCTTCCAGCGCAACGTCGGTCCCGCGATCTGGCCGTTGATGGAGAAGACGCGGCGCATCTGCCCTTCGATCGGCACATCGGTGCGGTCGATCACCAGGTCGTAGGTCGCGGCCAGGGTCGACACAGGTGCCAGCAATGCCGCTGCGAGCACGGCGCGAAGGATCGCGTTCATGGCGGCCCTCCTCACTTCACGAACCGGATGGGACCCTTCATCCCATCCTCGTAATGGCCGGGGATGTTGCAGGCGAATTCGAGATTTACCGTCCGCTTGAAGGTCCAGACGAAGGTGCCGGTCTTGCCCGGCTCGACCCAGACGCCGCCCGATAGCGCCATGTCGGACATGGAATGGCCGGCATGCCCGCCCTTCTTCTGCAGCTCCATCATCTCCTTCATCTGCTTGCGATGCTCGCCATGCTCGGCGACCGTTCCGATGGTGAGCTCGTGCGGCTCCATGCCGTCGTTGCGCACGACGAAGCGCAGGGTCTCGCCGTCGCGCACATCGAGCGTCTTCAGCGAAAAGGCATTCTCTGTCGCGACGATGTCGATGACGCGCGTGACCTTGGCCGGATCGCCGGGCTTGCCGCCGCTCGGCGGCGTGGGGCTGTGCGCCGACGCCGGCATGGCTGCAAGCCACGCCAGGACGCCGACGGTTGAACGTCGGAACAACATGATGCAACTCCCGTGTCTGAAGGATGAACCGTGAGATCGGTTCAGACTCGGGGAGGCGGCGGGTCCTTGGTGAAGAGCCGGCCGACGAGACTGCGTCCGCGCTGCGACAGGTGGACATCGAACGGAACCCGCATCTCGATGCCGGGCGGAAGAGGCAGCAGAGCGACCGCGCCGGACATCAGCGGGCAGCAGGCGCTTGCGGCATGCTTGGCCGTCCCCTGGTCCGGGCACGGATCGGGCGGCGGCGCATGATCACAATCGACCGTCGAGGCCTCGGCGGCCGGCATCATCGCATGGGCGCTCATGCCCGGCGGCGCGATCAGCGCCATCAGGGCAACCAGCCAGACGAGGAGGCGGAGCCGGGTCATGTCAGCGGCGCCTATTGTCCAACACTTCGAGCAGTTCGTCGATCTTGGTCTGCCGGTCGCGCTCGTCGCCGGCATGGAAGGCGTGCGCCACGCAGTGCTGCAGGTGATCGCTCAGGGTCTCCTGCTCCACGCGATCGAGCGCGGCGCGCACCGCGCGGATCTGGGTCAGCACGTCGATGCAGTAACGGTCCTCCTCGATCATGCGGGCGACGCCGCGCACCTGGCCCTCGATCCGGCCAAGCCGAGCGAGCTGGGACTTCTTCAGTTTCTCGTCCATGCCTTGAACTATACCCCCGTAGGGTATACATGGCAAGTCATGGAACACGCCAACTCCCATTGCCATCATCACCCCGCCCCGGACACGGCCACCGACCCGGTGTGTGGCATGAAGGTCGCCATCGCGACGGCCAGGAACAAGGCCGAGCACGCCGGCCACACCTATTACTTCTGCAGCCAGCGCTGCCTGGCCAAATTCACCGCCGAACCCGACCGCTATCTTTCGCCCAGGCCACCCGAGTCCATGCCGAAGGGCACCATCTTCACCTGCCCCATGCATCCGGAGATCCGCCAGGAAGGGCCGGGCGCGTGCCCGATCTGCGGCATGGCGCTGGAGCCCTTGGAGGCGACGCTCGATCAGGGCCCCAACGAGGAGCTCTTGGACATGAAGCGGCGGCTGTGGGCCGCCGTGGCGCTCAGCGTGCCGATCGTGATCCTCGACATGGGCGGCCACTTCTTCGGCCTCGACCATGTGATCCCACATGGCTGGATGAATTGGATCCTGCTCGTGCTGGCGACGCCGGTGGTGCTGTGGGCCGGCTGGCCGTTCTTCGTGCGCGGCTGGCAGTCGTTGCTGACGCGCAACCTCAACATGTTCACCCTGATCGCGCTCGGTACCGGCACGGCGTGGGCCTACAGCGTGGTCGCCACCTTCGCACCCGGCCTGTTCCCCGTCTCGTTCCTGCAGGATGGCGCGATCCCGGTCTATTTCGAACCCGCCGCCGTCATCACTTGCCTGGTGCTGGTCGGCCAGGTGCTCGAATTGCGCGCCCGCGATTCGACCAGCGGCGCCATCAAGGCGCTGCTCGGTCTGGCGCCGCGCACTGCGCTCAAGCTCGGCGCCGACGGCAACGATGCCGAGGTGCCGATCGAAGCGATCGTCGCCGGCGACCTTTTGCGCGTGCGGCCCGGCGAGAAGGTGCCGGTCGACGGCGTGGTGACCGAAGGCAAGAGCGCCATCGACGAATCCTCGATCACCGGCGAGCCCATGCCGGTCACCAAGGAACCCGATGCCAAGGTGGTCGGCGGCACCGTCAACCGCACCGGCACCTTCGTCATGAAGGCCGAGAAGGTCGGCGCCGACACCATGCTGGCGCGCATCGTCAAGATGGTGGCCGAGGCGCAGCGCAGCCGCGCGCCCATCCAGCGGCTGGCCGACAGCGTGTCGAGCTGGTTCGTGCCGCTGGTCGTGGTCATCGCCTTGGCAGCCTTCGCCGCCTGGTTCGTCTGGGGACCTGAGCCGCGCTTTGCCTTCGCTCTGCTGGCCGCCGTCTCGGTGCTGATCATCGCCTGCCCCTGCGCGCTGGGGCTCGCCACGCCGATGTCGATCATGGTCGGTGTCGGCCGCGGCGCCGCCGCCGGCATCCTGATCCGCAACGCCGATGCGCTGGAGCGGCTGGAGAAGGTCGACACCTTGGTGGTCGACAAGACCGGCACGCTGACCGTGGGCCGTCCCGCCGTCACCGCGGTCGTGCCGCTGGCGGCGCTCGCAGAAGGTGATGTACTTCGGCTTGCCGCCAGCCTCGAGCGTGGCAGCGAGCATCCCATCGCCACCGCGATCCTGGCCGCCGCGCGCGAGCGCAAGATCGACCTGGCAGCGGTCACCGACTTCGATTCGCCGTCCGGCAAGGGCGTGGTCGGCCGCATCGACGGCAAGCGTGCTCTGCTGGGCAGTGCTGCGTTCCTGAAGCAGGAAGGCGTCGACGTCGCGGCCGCCGAGGCCAAGGCCGATCCGTTGCGCGGCGAAGGCGCGACGGTGGTGTTGCTGGCTGTCGACGGGCATGTCGAAGGCCTTTTGGCCGTCAGCGACCCGGTCAAGGAAACGACACAAGAGGCGCTGAAGCAGCTGCGCGCCGACGGCATCCGCGTGGTCATGCTGACGGGCGACAACAAGCGCACGGCGGCGGCGGTCGCGGGCCGCCTCAGCATCGACGCGGTCGAGGCCGAGGTGCTGCCCGAGGACAAGGCGCGGATCGTGCAGAAGCTCAAGGCCGAGGGCCGCATCGTCGCCATGGCGGGCGATGGTGTGAACGACGCGCCGGCGCTGGCCGCCGCCGATGTCGGCATCGCCATGGGCACCGGCACCGACATCGCCATCGAAAGTGCCGGCGTCACCCTGGTGAAGGGCGATCTTCTGGGCATCGCCCGCGCCCGCCACCTGTCGCAGGCGACGATGCGCAACATCCGCCAGAACCTTTTTTTCGCCTTCATCTACAACAGTGCCGGCATCCCGCTGGCGACTGGCGTGCTCTACCCATTCTTTGGCCTGCTGCTCAGCCCGATCGTGGCGGCGGCCGCGATGGCGCTGAGCTCCGTCAGCGTCATCGCCAACGCGCTCCGGCTGCGGAACCTCAAGCTGTAGGGTGAGGCAAAACGTCCATGTCGCTTTACGCTTGATCTTCGGCCGCCGACGGCAATAGTTGCCTCGTCATGCTGTTGATCCGCCACTCCAGCCAAGCCAACAACGCCGTCCGGACGACGTCCGTCGGCGGCGAGCTGTTCGTGGCCTCGGTGGTGATCTGCATGATCCTGGCCTCGTTCGGCGACGCCGTCGATCCGGCGATGTTCGGCGAGGCCGGGCTCGAGTTCGCCCTGTTCGATTTCGGCGGCGAGCTCTCCGTGCTGGCGATGCGCCACTGGCATCTGCTGCAGCTTCTGCTGGCCGGTGCCGTGCTCGGAGCAGGACTCGTCGTCCTGCGCGTCGGCGCCGCCAGTCTCATCAAGCCCCTGCGCCCGGCCGACCGGCGCGCCGCAGAGAAGGTGCCGATACGTCTCTGACGAAAAGACTGTCGTTTTAACGTCCTTTTTCGTTGGAGAGTGTCGTGGAGTCCGAATTCCTTTCGGCCGGCTTCTTGTCGGCCCTGTTCGCTATCGTCCTGATCGACCTGGTCCTTGCCGGCGACAATGCCCTGATCATCGGCCTGGTCGCGCGCAACCTGCCCAAGACCACGCAACGCAAGGTGATCTTCTGGGGCACGTTCGGTGCCATTGCCGTGCGCGCCGTCATGGCAATCCTCGTCGTCTACATCCTCGACCTGCCGGGCTTCATGCTGGCCGGCGGCCTCGCCCTGGTGTGGATCGCCCGCAAGCTGCTGACGCCCGAAGAGCCGGGCTCCGAGAGCCATCTGGTCAAAGGACCGGCGACCAGCTTCGCCGGCGCCATCCGCACCATCGTGATCGCCGACGCCGTGATGGGCATCGACAACGTGCTGGCGATCGGCGGGGCCGCCACCGGCAGCATCCTGCTGATCGTCCTCGGCCTCGCCATCAGCGTGCCCATCATCGTCTGGGGCAGCCAGCTGGTGATCCGCCTGGTCGACCGCTTCCCGTCGGTCGTGCTGCTGGGCGGCGCCGTGCTGGCGTGGACCGGCTATTCGATGGTCGTGCGCGAGCCGTTGCTGGCGTCGTGGTTCGCGGGCCATCCCGCGACCAAGCTGGTGGCTGTGATCCTGATCTTCTCGATCTCGCTTGCCCCCTGGTACACGGCGCGCATGTCCGAGGAGACCAGGCCGCTGGTCGCCATCCTGCCGGGCGTGCTGGTGTGGCTGCTGGGCTTCGAGATCGCCGGCAGCGTCTGGACGCTGCAGATGGATTACCTGCGGACAACGGATACCGGCGAGTACATGCTCGAAGCCGTGCGCTGGCTGGGCTGGCTGCCGCTGGTCGGCGCCTACCTCTGGCTGCGCGAACGCCTGATGCTGCGCCGCGACCAGCCCGTCCGCGGCTGATCGAACGCTTGCCGCCCGCATCGCCGCCCAGTACGACCGCGGCATGCGCGCCAAGCTCTCCATCGCACTCGGCCTCTGCCTGTCGTTGACGGCAGAGGTGCACGCCCAGGCCCAGGCCCCGACCGCGACTGACGACATGGCCTACTGCGCCCAGCTTTCTGCCCTGTATCGCCGCTACCTCGGCAATACCGGCGAGGGCCGGACGTTTCCCGACGTCACCGCGGCGACGGCGATGTCGGCGTGCGAACGCGGCGACACGGCCGCCGGCATTCCCGTGCTGGAGAAAAAGCTGCGCGACGCGCGCTTCACGCTCCCCAAGCGGAGCTGATCAGCGACGCGTCGCCTGCAGGGAGAGCGCGAGCGGCAGCCATGGCTTGTCCGGCCAATGCCAGTCGCCGTCGTCTTTCTGGACCAGCATCTGGAACATGCGCCAGGGCACCTGGGCGTGCTCGTGCAGCCAGTCGAGCGTGAGGCCGGCCTCGATCAGGCCGCCGACAATGTCGGACAGCGGGTGCAGCCATTCGACGTTGGTGGCGTTCTCGAGGTGCGCCGTCGGATCGGCGTAGTCCCTGTGGTCGACAAGGACCAGCGGCTGCCGTCCCAGATAGGGTGCGAAGTATCCCGGCCGGCCGTCGGCAAGCCTGGCATCGTCGTCGAACACGGCGGCCGCAGGGTGGCTGTCGGCATAGTAGAGCCGCCCGCCCGGCTTGAGGAACGAGGCGACGATCGCGGCCCAGCGGCGGATATCGGGCAGCCAGCAGGTGGCGCCCCAGGTGACGAACACCAGGTCGAACGATGCCGGCTCGGCAATCGCCGTCGGCGCATCGTAGAGATCGGCCAGAACGAAGCGCGCCGATCCGCCAAGGCCGAGCTCCGTTGCCAGCTTGCGCGCAGCCTCGATGGCGGCCGGCGAGAAGTCGAGGCCGACGACGGAGGCGCCGCGTTGTGCGAGCTTCAGCGTGTCGACGCCGAAGTGGCATTGCAGGTGCAGCACGCGCAGGCCGCGCACGTCACCGAGCTCGGCATCCTCGATCGGATGCAGCTTGCCGCCGCCGGATCGCAACGAGGCGAGGTCGTAGTCGCTGCCCGGCCCGAGATGAACCTTGGTCCGCTCGTCCCAGTTGGCGCGATTGAGCTCGCGCCAGCGTCGGGCTTCGTCGCTCACACCGAAAGCTCGGCGCCGGTCAGGCGGCGATAGGCTTCGAGGTAGCGCTTGCTGGTGGCATCGACCACCTCGGCCGGCAGCTTGGGCGCGGGCGCATCGCCGTTCCAGCGGCCGGCATGGCGCTCGACGTCGAGCCAGTCGCGCAGCGGCTGTTTGTCGAAGCTGGGCTGCGGCTTGCCGGGCGCGTAGCCGTCGAGCGGCCAGAAGCGCGAGCTGTCGGGCGTCATCACCTCGTCGATCAGCAGGATTTCGCCCGCTTTGGTCTGGCCGAACTCGAACTTGGTGTCGGCGATGATGATGCCCTGCTTCAGCGCGACATCGCGGCCCCTGGTGTAGACCACGCGCGTCAGCCGTTCGAGCTCGGCGGTCACGTCCTTGCCCAAAACCTCGGCCATGCGGCCGACGGTGATGTTCTCGTCGTGGCCGCTCTCGGCCTTGGTGGCCGGGCTGAAGATCGGCGGGTCGAGCCGGCCGCTTTCCTTCAGTCCCGCTGGCAGCGTCTCGCCGGCGAGCGTGCCCTGCTTGGCATATTCGCGCCAGGCCGAGCCCGAGAGATAGCCGCGGACGACGCATTCGATGGGGAACACCGTGCCGCGCCGGCACAGCATGGCGCGGCCGGCGATCTCGGCGCGGTGCGGCTTGAGCGCTGGCACCGCGGCCGCGATCGCATCGGCGTCGGCCGTGATCATGTGGTGCTTCACGACGCCCTCGAGCTGGCGGAACCACCAGGCGCTCGTCTGGGTCAGCACCGCGCCCTTCATCGGGATCGGCTCGGCCATCACCACGTCGTAGGCGCTGACGCGATCGGTGGCGACCAGCAGCAGCCGGTCCCCGTCGACCTCGTAGACATCGCGCACCTTGCCGCGGGCGATCCGCTTCAGCGGCAGATCGCTCGTCGTCATCAACACCATTTGCTCGCCCTCAACTCTCAGATTCCTCCCCCGTCATACGGGGGAGGGTAGGGAGGGGGAAGGCCACAAAGAGGACCTCTGACATTTCAGATCTGAAATCGTCAGAAATCTCGATGGAGGCTCTCCCCCTCCCTACCCTCCCCCGTATGACGGGGGAGGAGAAGACAAGGTCGCGGCCTACTTCTCGTGCCGCATCTCTTCGAACACTTCCTTGGCCGTCAACAGCGCCTCGCGCACCGACGGCAGGCCGATATAGCCGCCGAGATGCAGCAGCGCCTCGGACAATTCGTCCTCGGTCCAGCCCTGGTTGCGCGCCATGCGCAGATGGATCGCGAGCTCGGGCCAGCGCGCCTGGGCGGTGTCGGAGACCACGCAGATCAGCGCGCGGGTCTTGAGGTCGAGGCCGGGCCGGGACCACAGCATGCCGAACACCGCCTCGCGGGCGTAGTCGCCGAACTTCTGCATCATCGGATCGGCATAGACCGACTTGTTCATCGCGTCGGCGTACTTCTCGCCCATCAGCTTGCGACGGATCTCGGTGCCCTTCTTGTAGTTCTCGCTCTCGGCCATCGTTTCCCTCCTGTGAGAAAGGGAGCCTAGCCGTTTTCCCGGCGCCTAGACTAGGCGATAGCCCACGCCCGGCTCGGTCAGCACGTGCCGCGGTGTGGAAGGGTCGGTCTCGACCTTCTGGCGCAGTTGGCGGACGTAGACGCGCAGATACTGCGGATCGACCGATTCATCACGCCATACTTCCCGCAGCAGGTGCTTGTGCGTCAGCACCTTGCCGGCATGGATCGCGAGCTGTTCCAGGATGTCGTACTCCTTGGGTGAGAGCTTTATGTCCTCCGCCCCGCGCCGCACCAGCCGGCGCACCAGGTCGATCGACAGATCGCCGCTGGCGAAGGAGCGCTCCGCCCCCTGCTCCTGCAGGCGGTGGCGGAGCGCCGCGCGCAGCCGAGCCATCAGCTCGTCGGCGCCGAACGGTTTGGTGACGTAGTCGTCCGCGCCGGCATCGAGGGCGGCCACCTTGGCCGCCTCGTCGCCGCGGCTCGACAGCACGACGATCGGCACCGGCGAGGCCTCGCGGATGCGGCCGATCAGGGCCTGGCCATCGATATCGGGCAGCCCGAGATCGAGCACCACGAGGTCCGGACGATGGTGGCGCAGCGCCGACATCGCCTCCGCGCCGGTCCCCGCCTCGACGGTGCGATAGTCGTGCGCTCCCAGCGTCGCACGCAGCAGGCGCCGGATCGGCGGCTCGTCCTCGACGATCAGGATGGTGGCCCCATCGGAGGGGATCGCAGTCGTCATACCGGATAGCTTACGACGAACTCCGCGCCGCTGCGATCGGTCCGGTTGCGCACCGAGAGGCTGCCACCCTGCGCCTCGACGAAGCCCCGGGCGATGGCAAGGCCGAGGCCGGTGCCGGCGCGCCGCCGGTCGCCGTCATGGGCGCGATAGAACTTGTCGAAGATGCGCTCGAGCGCCTCGTCGGGGATGCCCGGCCCCTCGTCGCGCACGACGATCTCGACGCGATTGCCCAGGCGATGGGCACCGATTTCGATGCGCGCCCCAGCCGACGAATACTTCGCGGCATTGTCCAAAAGATTGAACAGCGCCTGCTCGGCCAGCACGAAGTCGAGCGACAGGGCCGGCAGGCCGGGCGCGATGTGGGTCGCCGCCACCCGGTCCTTCAGCACCGGACCAG
>DATGZZ010000075.1:0-2083 GCA_035296945.1 Reyranella sp. | reverse complement strand
GACCGAAAAGGTCTGGATGCCGCCATTGGCCATGGCGATGCAGACGAAGAACAGCAGGTTGCGCAGGATCGGGCCGGTCAGCAGCAGCTCCAGGCCGACCCTGGCGCCGGGCAGGGCGTTCTTCGGCAGCCGCACGCTGCGCGGCAGGATGCCGCCAGCCACGATCAGCAGCAGGGCCGAGACGATCGCCAGGCCCGCCGCCGCCAGGAAGGCGCCCTGCCAGCCCCAGACCGCGGCGATGGCCAACACCAGGGCGGGCGTCACGCCCGAGCCGAAGAAGCCCGCGAAATTGTGGATCGAGAACGCCTTGCCGATGCGCTTCTCGTCGATGGTGGCCGACAGGATGGAATAGTCGGCCGGGTGGTAGACGGTGTTGGCGAGTCCCAGGAAGGCGTAGGCCACCACGAAAATCCAGTAGTGCGGCAGCAGGGCCGCGACCATGAGCGCCGCCGCGCCCAGCAGCAACCCGCCGGTCAGCATGGCGCGCGGGCCGATGCGGTCGACCAGGAAGCCGGCCGGGGTCTGCAGCGCGGCGGAGATGACGTTGTAGGCGGTGAGCGCCACGCCGATCTCGATGTAGGAGACGCCGAACGCCTCGCGCACCGGCCCGAAGATCGGCGGCAGCAGCATCAGATGGACGTGGCTGGTGAAATGCGCCGCCGAGATCAGGCCGATCACCTTGGCGTCGCGACCCCAGCCGGCACTCGCCGCCCCCGAGGCGGTGGGCCCCTGCAGTTGCTCACTCGTCGACGACATTGACGCTCAACGTTCCGATGCCGGAGATTTCCACCTCGACCTTGTCGCCGGTCTTCATCCAGAGCGGCGGCTTGCGGCCCAAACCGACGCCGTCCGGCGTGCCGGTGGCGATCACATCGCCCGGCTCGAGCCAGGTCACGGTCGAGAGGTATTCGATGATGGTGGCGACGTCGAAGATCATGTGATCGGTCGTGTCGTGCTGCACGACGCTGCCGTTCAGTCGCGTCGTGAGCTCGAGCCGCTGCGGATCGGTGATGACGTCGGACGTCACCAGCCAGGGGCCGAGCGGGCCGGTCGCCGGGAAGTTCTTGCCGGCGGTCACCGAATGCTTCTGGAAGTCGCGCACGCTGCCGTCGAGGAAGCAGGTGTACCCCGCCACGACCGAGAGCGCGCTGGCGCGCGGCACGTGCCGGCAGCGCTCGCCGATCACCACGGCCAGCTCGCCCTCGAAGTCGAAATCGATCGAGGCACGCGGCCGCACGATGTTGCCGCCGTGCGCCACCAGCGTGTTGTGCAGGCGGGAGAACACGCTGGGCACGGTCGGCAGCTGGCGGCCGACCTCGCCGACATGGCTCGCGTAGTTGAGCCCGATGCAGAGGATCTTGTCGGGGTTGGGAATGGCGGGGCTGAGCTCGACCTCGTCGAATGAAAGATCGGCCTTCGCGCCCTTGGCCGCGGCGGCAAGCGCCGGCAGCGCCTTGGCGGCGATGGCATCGCGCAGGCTCGGCCAGCGCGACGAGGTCCTTCCCGACAGATCGACGATACCGCCCTCGACGACCGCGCCGATCTTGGCTGCGTCCGCATGGCGAAAACTGACCAACCGCATGGAGGCGACCATGTCAGCTGCGGGCAGGAATGGAAAGGTCCCTCGCGGCGCTCGGGATGACAGGCTGCTTTGCGATCGACACCCTCTGTCACCCCGAGCGCAGCGAGCGGCCTTTCCTTATCCCAACAGTTTCGCCAACGCCGGCGACAGGCCGACACTGTCCACCGGCGCGGGCAGCGCGAGCGCTCCGCTCTTTGCCTTCACGGGCTTCTGCTTGGCGAGCGCCTCGGCCATCGAGATCGCACACGCCACGCCATCGAGCAGCGGCGCGTCGACGGCGTCCTTCAGCTTGGCGGCAAGCCCCGCCAGTCCCGCACCGCCCAGGATCACGACGTCGGCGCCGTCCTCGCGCACGCACGTCGTGCAGCCCTTGGCCAGCAGCGCCATCGCCGCCTTCGGGTTGCGCGCGATGTCGGCGCCGGTCGGTGCCACGGTGCGGATCGAGGCCAGCCGCGAGGAGAGGCCGCGGGCGCCCACGAACTCCTCCAGCATCGACTGCCA